>NZ_JBEYRK010000006.1:0-168173 GCF_040704065.1 Streptomyces sp. NPDC047869 | reverse complement strand
CGCCCGGACCAGTGCCTGCGCCCTCGGGTCCGCCGTCACGCTCTTGCGGAAGCCGTTGGTGACGTAGCCGAAGGCGACGCCGGTCTCCGGGTCGGTGAAGGCGAGGGCACCGCCGCGGCCCGGGTGGCCGAAGGAGCCGGGCGACAGCAGCGGCGAGGCGCTGCCGTGCAGCATGTGACCGAGGCCGAACCGGGTGCCCACCACGAGGACCCGGTCCGGTCCGGCCGACCGCTCGGCGCGGGCGAGTTCCACGGTCGCCGGGGTGAACAGCCGGGTGCCGCCGTCCACCTCGCCGATGAGCGCGGCGTAGAAGCGGGCCAGGCCGTCGGCGGTGGCGATGCCGTTGGAGGCGGGCAGGGCCGCCGCGCGGTAGGCGGGCGCGTTCTCGTCCGGCAGCGGGGTGATCGCGGCGAAGGCACGGCGGGTGAGGGATTCGGGGTCGGCGTAGGCCTCGGACACGGCCCGCTTGGGACGGGTCCGCAGGGTGCCGGACGCCTGCGGTGCCTCCACGGGACCGACCCGGCCCACGCGTGGCTGCTCCGCCTCCGGCAGTCCGAGCCACAGTTCCGCGCCGGTGGGCGCGGCGATCTCCTCCGCGATCCAGGTGCCGACCGGCCGCCCGGTGATCCGCCGGACCAGCTCGCCGGTGAGCCAGCTGTAGGTCTGTGCGTGGTAGCCGTGGTCGGCGCCCGGCTCCCAGACCGGGGCCTGGGCGGCGACGGCCGCCGCGCCGAGGTCGGGGTCGGCCGCCTCCGCGGGGGTCAGCGGGCGGTCCAGCACCGGCACCCCGGCCCGGTGCGCGAGCAGGTGCCGGACGAGGGTGCGCTCCTTGCCGGCCGCCTTGTACTCCGGCCAGTACGTGCCGACCGGGGCGTCCAGGTCCAGCTCGCCGCGCTGGTGCAGCAGCAGGAGCGCGGCGGCGGCGACGCCCTTGGTCGCCGAGCGCACGATCTGCGCGGTGCCGGGCACCCAGGGGGCGGTGCCGTCCACGTCCCTGGTGCCGCCCCAGAGGTCGACGACCTTCTTGCCGTCCCGGTACACGGCGACGGCCGCGCCCCGCTCCCCGAGCAGTTCGAAGTTGGCGGCGAACGCCTGCCTGACCGGCTCGAAGCCCTCGGCCACAGTGCCGTGCACGTCCACGTCCGCCGTCCCTTCCGATCGCCTGCGACAGTGGGTGCAACGGGGTCCGCGGGCCTGCGATTCCTCGGCGGGATCAGCCCAACAGAATCGTTACATCGATGTTGCCGCGGGTGGCGTTCGAGTACGAGCGGACCTCGTGCGCCGCGTCCACCAGCTCCGTCGCGACCTCCCGGTCCAGTACGGGCAGGGAGACACTGAGGGCGACCGCGAGGCCGTAGCCGCGGTGCTTGTTGGGGCCGATAGCCACCTTCGCCGCCCGACTTGGTCGTCTTGACGCGTCACGCGCCCATTGGCACGGACCTCGGGTCGAAGCCGAACGGCAGCTCCAGCCGGTGCGCCCGCATCAGGGCGTCGTCGCAGAGCAGTTCGCCGGTCGGGCCGTCCGCCGCGATGACGCCCTCGCTGAGGACCAGCGAGCGCGGGCACAGCTCCAGGGCGTAGGGCAGGTCGTGCGTGACCATCAGGACGGTGACGTCCAACGAGCGCAGGATGTCGGCGAGTTCCCGGCGGGAGGCCGGATCCAGGTTGGACGACGGCTCGTCCAGGACCAGGATCTCCGGCTCCATCGCGAGCACGGTCGCGACCGCGACCCGGCGGCGCTGCCCGAACGACAGGTGGTGCGGCGGCCGGTCGGCGAAGTCCCCCATCCCGACCAGGTCCAGGGACGTGCGCACCCGCTCCTCCAGCGCGGCGCCCCTGATCCCGGCGGCCGCGGGGCCGAACGCCACGTCCTCCCGCACCGTCGGCATGAAGAGCTGGTCGTCCGGGTCCTGGAAGACGATGCCGACCTTCTGCCGGATCTCGGCCATGTGCCGCTTGCCGACCGGCATCCCGGCCACGGTCACGGTGCCGGTGCCGCCGCCCAGGATGCCGTTGAGGTGCAGCACGAGGGTGGTCTTGCCGGCGCCGTTCGGGCCGAGCAGCGCGACCCGTTCGCCGCGCGCGACGGAGAAGTCCACGCCGAACAGGGCCTGGTGGCCGTCGGGGTAGGCGAAGGCGAGGCCGGAGACCTCCAGTGAGGCAGGTGTAGTCACAGGACCCATCCCAGCAGACAGACGACGAGGGCGGCGCAGGGGAGGGTGAGGGCGTGACGCCACTCGGCCCGGGACGCGGTCACCTCGTCGATGACCGGCATCGAGCCGGCGTACCCCCGGCTGACCATGGCCAGGTGCACCCGCTCCCCGCGCTCGTAGGAGCGGATGAACAGGGCGCCCGCCGACTTGGCGAGCACCCCCCAGTGCCGTACGCCCCGCGCCTCGAAGCCGCGCGACTCACGGGCGATCCGCATCCGGCGCATCTCGTCGGTGATGACGTCGCCGTAGCGGATCATGAAGGAGGCGATCTGCACGAGCAGCGGCGGCAGCTTCAGCCGCTGCAGCCCGAGCAGCAGTTCGCGCAGCTCGGTGGTGGCGGCGAGCAGTACGGAGGCGGCGACGCCGAGGGTGCCCTTGGCGAGCACGTTCCAGGCGCCCCACAGCCCGTTGACGCTCAGCGACAGGCCGAGCACCTGCACCCGCTCGCCCTCCGCCACGAACGGCATGAGCACCGCGAAGGCCACGAACGGCACCTCGATCAGCAGCCGCTTCAGCAGGAAACCGGAGGGCACGCGCGCCAGGCGCGCGACGAGGGCGAGCAGCACGGCGTAGACCGCGAACGCCCACATCGCCTCCCGCGGGGTCGACACCACGACGACCACGAACGCGAAGGCGGCCGCCAGTTTGGTGTGCGGCGGCAGGGCGTGCACGGGCGAGTGCCCGTGCCGGTAGAGCCGGTGCGCGTGTCCCGCTCCCACGTCAGGCGCCCGTGCTCGCGGTGGAGGTGGGGGAGACGTCCGTGTCGCGGCGCCTGCGTACCGCCCAGAACACCGTGCTGCCGGCGACGACGGTGACGCCGACGCCGATCACGCCCGCGAGACCGCCGGACAGCCGGGCGTCGGAGACGTCCTCGACGCCGTAGTCGGCGAGCGGGGAGCCGGACGAGGCGTGCTTGCCGGTCTTCTTGTCGATGCCCTGGTCGTGCGCGACCTTCTCCAGGCCGTCGGGGTTCGCGGAGGCGTAGAAGCTCACGAACCCGGCGAGGACCAGGGAGGTGACCAGACCGGTCAGCCACAGGGTGCGCCGGGAGGTGCGTGCCGCCACGGGGGCGGCCGGCGCGGGGGCGTCCACCAGCTCGCCGTTCACCCGCAGCCGCAGACGCTGCCGCAGCCCGCGCGCGCCGTGCACCAGGTCCGGGCGTACGGCGACCACGGCGCCCACGGTGAGGGCGGTGATCACGGCCTCACCGATGCCGATCAGCACGTGGACACCGATCATCGCGGTCGCCACCTTGCCGATGGAGACGTCGGTGGTGCCGCCGACCGCGTACATGAGCGTGAAGGCGACGGCGGCGGCCGGCACCGAGACCAGCGCGGCGACGAAGGAGGCGACGGTCACCGAGCGCCGCTTGCGGGGCAGCACGGCGAGCAGCCCGCGGAAGACGGCGTAGGACACCACCGTGGTGACGATCGCCATATCGGTGATGTTCACCCCGAGCGCGGTGAGCCCGCCGTCCGCGAACAGCACACCCTGCATGAGCAGCACCACCGACACACAGAGCACCCCCGTGAAGGGGCCGACGAGTATCGCGGCGAGCGCACCGCCCAGCAGATGGCCGCTTGTTCCGGCCGCCACGGGGAAGTTGAGCATCTGTACGGCGAAGATGAACGCGGCCACCAGACCGGCCAGCGGAGCGGTGCGCTCGTCGAGTTCACGGCGGGCACCCCGCAGGCTCACCGCGATGGCGCCGGCGGCGACCACCCCGGTGACGGCGGAGACAGGGGCGTTGATGAATCCGTCAGGTACGTGCACCGTACGAGTCTAGGGCCTTGTTGCGAAGGGTTTGCAAGAGAGACGTAGTTTCCGTCTCGCGGAGGTGCAAACCGGAAAATATGGGACATTAGAGAAGAAGCGGATGCACGGCTTTCGCTGAGGTGACTGAGCGTGAAAGGGCGGTCCGATGTCTGTAGTCGAACAGTACGCACGCGCCCATATCGTCACGGACGAGGAGGATCCCGGAGCCGTACCCGTCGTACTGCGCTACGACCCCGACAGCGATCCGCGATCGGTGCACATCGACCTGCCCGGCGCGCATGAATGGACCTGCTCCCGCGCCCTGCTCGAACGGGGACTGACCGCCCCGGCCACCAGCGGCGACGTACGGGTGTGGCCCTGCGGACGCGTCCAGGCCGTCGTGGAGTTCCACTCCGACGGCGGTGTCTCGGTGGTGCAGTTCGAGTCGAAGGCGCTGATCAGCTTCCTGCGCCGCACCTACAAGGCCGAACCGGTGGTGAGCTGAGCCGGGCCGGTGACGGCGGCGGTCAGCTTCCCTGCTTCAGCAGCGTCGCGACGATCGGCCCGGCCGTGTCACCGCCGTGACCGCCCGCCTGGACCACGCCCGCGGCCGCGAGGTCGCCTCGGTAGGCGGTGAACCAGCCGTTGGGCTTCTTCTGCCCGTCGACCTCCGCCGAACCGGTCTTCGCGCCGTAGTCCGGACCGAGGCCGGACATGGCCTCGGCGGCGGTGCCGTAGGCGGCCGTGTACCGCATCAGCTCCCGCAGCTGCGACAGCGTGCTGCCCGACAGGGTGCGGGACGCGGTGGCCAGCTTGCGGTGGTCGACCTCGGGGGAGACCAGATAGGGCTGGTGGAAGGTGCCCGACTTCACCGTCGCGGCGACCGAGGCCATGTTCAGCGGGTTCATGCGCACCCCGCCCTGCCCGATCAGCGACGCCGCCATCTGCGCCGCCGACTGCACCGGCACCGCGCCGTCGAAGGTGGGCACGCCGATCGCCCAGTTGTTCATGGACAGGCCGAAGACCTGCTGGGCCTGCTTGGTCAGGTCGTCGTTCTCCAGCTTCTTCGCCTGGCTGATGAAGGCGGTGTTGCAGGAGCGGGCGAAGCTCGCCTTGAACGTGCCGTCCTTGATCGTGAAGTCGTCGTCGTTGTGGAACTTCCAGCCGCCGTAGGTGAACGTCTTCGGACACGGGTGCTTCTTGTCCACCGACGCCAGGCCCTTGTCGATCAGCAGCGACGAGGTGATGACCTTCATCGTGGAGCCGGGCGCCAGCGAGCCCTGGAAGGCGGTGTTGAAGCCGTGCCCGCTGTTGGCGACCGCGAGGATCTCCCCGGTCGAGGGCCGTACGACCACCACCGAGGCGCGGGCCCGCTTGCCGACCTGCTGCTCGGCCGTCGCCTGCAGGGCCGGGCTGAGCGTCGTGCGCACGGTTCCCGGCGTGCCCTTGCTCAGCTCCAGCAGGGTCTTGTCGGACAGCTTGGCCGCCTTGGACGCCTTGCCGCGCACCACGCGCAGCTCCACGCCCGCCTTGCCGCCCGCCGTCTTGCCGTACTTCTCGCGCAGGCCGTCCAGCACGGTGCCCAGCGAGCGGTACTTCGCGGCCGTCAGCTTCTCGCCGTCGCGGTCCAGCGCCGTCACCGGCGGGGTGCCGGACTCGCCGGTGACGAGCGAGTCGCCGTCCTTCAGGTCCGGGTGGACGACCGAGGAGTGCCAGCCGACCAGCGGGGCGCCGTCGCTCTTGCGCCGCACGACCGTGAGCGAGCTGTCGTAGCCGAGCGGCTTGCCGGTGCTCTTGTACGACACCGTCGCCTTGACGGAGAACGGCACCTTGGCGCCGGCGGCCCTGCCGGCGGTGAGCGTGACGTCCTTCAGGTGCGCGTCCTTGGTGGCGCCGGTGAGCAGTTCCGCCGCGGTGGACGGGTCGTCTGTGGCGGCCGCCGCCTCGGTCACCCTGCCGTGCTGCCAGGCGGTGAGGAAGCGGGTGGAGGCCGTGCGCACCTCGGCGGCGCTGAGCGGGCCCGTCTTGACGGTCGGGCCGGACGGCCGGTCGTCGGCCGCCGCCCCGCCGCCGTACAGCGCGTAGGCACCGAGGCCGGCACCGCCGACGACCACGGCGATCATCCCGCCGAGCATCACCGGTCTGTTCTTCCGCCGCTCGGCGACGCGCCTTCTCTTGCCCACAGCCTCAGTTCCTCCGCGCCTTACCAGCGTTCTCACGGCCCGCACACCCCAACGACGCCGACCAGCCTAAAGTCCCCCGCTGTGTGGGTGACGTCAGCCCGCGGTCCGTAGCACGCCTGCGACAATCGGCCCGGCCGCGTCGACGCCGTGCCCGCCGTCCTGGACCATCGCGGCGGCGGCCATGTCGTTGCGGTACCCGGCGAACCAACTGTCCGACTTCGCCTGCCCGTCGGACTCGGCCGAACCCGTCTTCGCGCCGATGCTCCCGCCGAGCCCGGACATGATGGTGGCCGCGGTGCCGCTGGTCGCGGTGCGGTTCATCATCGCGCGCAACTGCTGGACGGTGCTCTGCGACAGCCCGCGCGCGCGGGCCGGCTCGCGGTGGTCCAGGGCCAGCGGCACGATCACCGGCTGCCGGAAGGCGCCGGTCATCGCGGTGGCCGTGACGGAGGCCATGTTCAGCGGGCTCATCTGCACCTGGCCCTGGCCGATCAGATTGGCCGCCGTGTCCGGTCCGCCGGAGGCGGGCACCCGGCCGTCGAAGGACGGCACGCCGATCTTCCAGTCGTTGCGCCCGATCCCGAACCGGTCCTGCGCCTCCTTGGTGAGGGCGTCGACCCCGAGGTCGTCGGCGAACTTCACGAACGCCGTGTTGCAGGAGCGGGCGAAGCTCTCCGAAAGGGTGGCGTTCTCGTTCGGGGGCATGTTCTTGAGGTTGTGGAACGTCTGGCTCTGCCAGACGGCGGTCGGCGGGCAGGGAGCCTTGCCGTTCGCGCTGGTCAGCCCGGTGTCGATGAGGGTCGCCGCGCTGACGATCTTCATGGTGGAGCCGGGCGGGCGCTCGCCGAGCAGGGCCGCGTCGAAGCCGTCCTCCCGGTGGTTGGCGACGGCCAGGATCTCGCCGGTGCTGGGCTTCACGGCCACGACGGACGCGTCCGCGTACTTCCGCGCGGCCGTCTCCGCGGCCGCCTGCGCGCTCGCGCTGAGCGTGGTGCGCAGCTTGCCCGGTCGGCCCTTGGCGAGGGTGAGCAGGGTGGTGTCGGCCGGGCTCTCCTCGCCGGCGCCCTGGTGGCGAATGACCAGCTCCACGCCGGGCCTGCCGTCCGTCGTGTCGCCGTAGCGCTTGCGCAGCTCGTCCAGGACCGGGCCGAGCGAGGGGTACTTCTCCTTCGACAGCACCTGCCCGTCGCGGTCCACGGCCTCGATCTCGGGCGCCGCGGACTCGCCGGTCGCGAGGGTGTCGCCCTTGCGCAGCCGCGGGTGCACGACGGAGGGCTGCCAGTCGACCAGGGCGCGGTGCGAGGTCTCGCCGCGCACCACGGTCAGCGTGGACTCATAGCTGAGCTGCCGGGACTTCCCTCCGTACGACACCGTTGTCCTGACCGTGAACGGCACGGTCGCGCCGGTGGCCGCGCCCGGCGTGATGTGCACCTTGGTGAGGTGCGCGTCGCTCCGGTACGCCGTCAGCAAGTCCCTCGCCGACTCGGGGAAGTTCGTGTACGAAGCGGCCGCGGCGGCGTCCCCCTTCTGCCACGCGGCGAAGAACCTCCCCGTGGTGTCCTTCACTTCGTCCCGGCTGGGCGGCCCCGTCCGGACGGCGGCCGCGCCCCCGGTCCCCCCGTCGCCGTTCAGCGCGGACAGGATGTTGTAGGCGCCGTAGCCGGCGCCGCCCAGCATCACCGCGCACACGCCGCCTATGACCCCGGCCTTCACTCCGCTGCGCATCAGGCGCACCCTCTCCCCGTCTCCCCGTGGGGACCTGCTGCGCCCGGGACATTCCTGAACGCGTTCAAAAGCAGGTCGCAGCGGAACTGTAAGCGGTTGTGCGGCAGTTGTGGCCGGTGTTGCCGATTGTTGTCCGAAGAGAGACGTCGCTGTCCGGTCGATCACCCGACATGTGCGGCAATGGTCCGTGCACACTCCATCGACTCGGCGTGCGTGGTGTCCACTTCGAGGTCGTAGTCGACCCCCTGATGCACGAGCCCCGCCTGGGAAACGGCCATTCCGGTGACCCGGTCACCCCGCGCGACCTCACGCCCCGCGGCGACGGCGGCATCACACCGCACCCCCACCCACAACACCCCTAGCCCGTCCAGCGCCTTCCGCCACCGACCCTGGGACTGCGCCCCGCCGAGGAACACCTCGTCCACGACGACCCGGGCCCCCGCCCGCACCATCGAGGCGACGCCCTCGATCCACGCGGCCTCCAACTTCCGGAACTCCGCGCCGACGACCACCTCACCGTCCGCCCCGAACTCGATCCCCCCGTCCCCGGCCCGCATGGCCGCCGGCAACGCGTCGACGAACGTGTCCGTCCCGAACGCCAGCCACGCCCCGGGCAACACCGCCTGAAGACACCGGACGATCCCGGACTTCCCCGAACTGGACCCACCGTTGAGCACGATCACTTGAGTCGTCACGGGGTCACGGTAGGCGTGGCGAGGGTGGGGCGGAAACGGGATATCGGGGGCGATGGCGCTCTCAGTCGGTGGTCGGCTCAGGGGTCCCGATGACGTACGTCCCCTTCGCGGGCAGGGTCGCGACCAGGCCGCGCTTGCGCAGCTCGACGATGGCCCGCCGCACGGTGCCGATGCTCACGCCGTACAACTCGGTCATCGCACGCTCGCCGGGCAGGGCCGCGCCCTGCGGCAGTTTGCCGGAGGCGATCTCGGCGGCGATGGCATCCGCAAGCTTCACGTACTCGTAGCGCGGCAGCTCAGTCATGGCTCAACGGTGGAGCACCGCGACGCGCCGCGCAGTAGTAGGACGCTGCGCACCGCGTCGGAACGCGGTGGGGAGTTGTGGGGTGCGGGGGGACGCAGTTTCGCTATCGTCAGCAATGACAGAACCCCGGCGAGGTGGCTAGACCTCCCGGGGCGCGGCCAACGCTTCCTTGGGAGCGCCGACATGCACGACCTTATCCGCCGCCTCGCCCATTGGCTGGCCCTTCTCCTCGGCCCGGGCACCGGAGCCCACCGAGCCGGCGGCCCCCGCCCGCACCGTTCCCCGGAAAGGCACCCCACCGACTCCCTCTGCCTCCCCATCCACCGCTCCCCGTACTGCCTCCACCTCCCCCTGGCCGGCTCCGAGTCCCGGCTCGTCCGCCCCTACCTCACGGCCCACGAGCAGGAAAGGGCACGCCAGCGGCACCGCCGCCGCACCCTCGTCCTAGCCGCCGACTTCGGCATCGACCTCGACCAGCACGTGATCGGCGCGGAGAGGACGGCGGCCTGATGGATCCCCGCACCAAGCTCAGGCTGCTCCCCTGGTCGTCACCGGAGGGCAAGCCCTGCTTCCTCGCCACCGCCGGTGAGGGCGGTTACCTCTCGCGGCTTGCCGACGAGACGGAGGATCTGCAGCTGGCCGATGGCCTGGACGTGCTCGTAGGGGCCCGCAAGGTCCTGGACGACCCCCTGTCCCCGAACGTCGAGGTCCGCTACACCGCGATCCGGCTCTCGGAATGCCTGGCCGACGCGTTACGCGTAGCCGAGTCCCGCGGCCGCCGCCTTCGCATGTCTGACGACATCGGCGTGGAGGATGGCACCGGTGAGGCCGATGCCCTCGCTGCCACCAACTCTCCATCGGCACCGGGTCTGGCAGGAGGGCCCGCGTGAAAACTGTGACCCGTCCCGGCTCTATGGCCGGACGGGTCGGTCGGTCTTTTTTGATCATTGATGGTCTGTACGTGACAGAATAGGGATGACGAGCCTGTGCGCAGGCAGCCAGCGGCCGGACCGGGGGGACACGGTGTCGTGGGAAGAGGAATGGGCTCAACTCAAGGCGGACGCTCTTGCGCGGCGGCAGTCGGCGCACATGCAGTTGAACCAGTTGCCCGGTGACGGAGGCGGCGGTCCCACCGACGGCCCGGCCGGCCACGGAGCCGGATTCTCGGTGAGCGCGGACTCCATCGACGGAAGCTCGCACGAACTGCTGGAGATAGCAGGAGTCCTGTACGAGGGACGGATGGACGGGGAGAACGCGACGATGTGCCGCGCCCCTAGGGTCCACCCGGAGCTCGCCGCCAGTGTTGAGACATTCGCCCGGTACGCCAAAGAGCAGTACGCCGACGCGGTCATCCTGCTGGCTGCGCTGGCCGGCAAACTGAAGTCAGCTGGTGGCGCTTACACCAACTATGACGAAGCGGTTCGCGGGGAACTGAACTCGGTACTCACGGCGGGGTGCTACACGGCCCCTGCGGACCGGTGATAGCCGTGGCCTATCGCGCGGACGTCGAGTTCCTGGAGGACGCCAACCCGGCGCTGATCGGTCTTAGTTCGGCGGAGTTCACGCGGCTGCACGAGTTGATCGGCACTACTGATGATGCCCTCCACAAAGCGATGAAGGTGCACTGGAGGAGCGACGCACGTGACCTGTACGCAAAGCGGCTGAGCGAAGCGAGGGAACTCACTGACTCCCTGTCGGACTCCTTCCGTCAAGTGGCCAGTGCCCTCACGGTCTACAGCGAAGCGGTGACCACAGCCAAGAGCCACTACAAGAGCGGGAAGCACTCCGAAGCCCAGCTGTCGGAGGTGATGGCCAAGCAAGCCACCGCGATCACGCCGACGGCGCGTGCCGCTGAGCCCTTGAGGCAGTGGGAGGACCTGCGGGCCACCACCGGCGTCATGGACTGGTTCGCGGAACTCGGCGTCGATGTCGACACGATCCGCGAGGACGCTGAGCGCTACTACCATCAGACCAAGGGCCACTACGGCGATGCCCTGCGGGTGGAGTCCGAAGCGCGCGAGACGTGCATCGCCGATATCAGGGCGGCCTACCGGTCTTTGCCCGAGTTCCAATGTCCCATCGCCGATCCCGGACAGCTCCTGAGACATCTGGGCCCGCTGCAGGTCGAGGCCCGGCAGGCGCGGGACAACCCCTATGCCCAGCTTCCCGGCGCCGGACCCAAGATGGACGACATCCCCACCACGGGCCGGAATGTCGTGGCCAACGAGATCCTTTCTCGTATCGAGACTCGTATCAACGGCCTTCCTGAAGGTCAGGGAAACTACTACTGGCTGCCGTCACTCTCCGATGAGGGGCGGCGTGAATACATCTCCGCCAATAAAGAGCTGATCAGGGCAGCGGCGCATGACGCTGGACTGCCGCCCGAGATGGTCGCCGGTATCGCCTGGCAGGAAGTCATGGGAGACCCCGCCGTTCTGGACGACCTGGCATACGAGGGACGCAAGATCCTCCCTGGCTCCAACGACCCGGACGAGACGTCAATGGGCCCCCTGTCCATACAGGTCCGTCGTGCCGCTGAGGTGCTCGGCTATGACTCGCAGCACCTCACCGACATCCAGCGGGACCAAGTGGTGGGCGCGATCAAAGACCCGGCGAAGAATATCTTCATCGCCTCCGAGTACCTGGCACAGCTCAAGGCGGAAAGCGGCTTCGCCGACGTGCCGCCAGAGCAGATGACCCGCACACAAATGCAGGAGCTGGCTGCTCGATACAACGGCGGACCGTACTACCAGGACCCAGGGGCCCAGGCCTATGGACAGAGCTTCGACCAGAAGCTGAACGATGCGAAGGAGGCCATGCGGTGAGCCGCTGCACCGGTCCTGTGTCTTCCCAGGCGTCATCGTCAGGGCCGCCCGCGAGGAAGCGCACGCGGACGGGGTCTGTCGTTTGCGGTCTCCTCCTGGCTCTAGGGCATGTGGTAACGATCTACGTCGGATTTCTCGCGTACATGGCCGAACCGGCTGGACCTTGGGACAGCGAGACCGCTGCTCACTCGAACTTCGCCGCCGGCCTTGCCTTGGGCCTCTCGTTCGTGACGGCACTGCTGACGTGGGTCTTCGTCAAGGCCTACTGGCTCCGCTCGTGGTGGTACGCCCTCCCCGCAGCATTGGCCACCGCCGCGCTGCTGAGGCTGAGCCTGCTGGCGCCGAGTCTTTGACCGGCGGCCGGTGACGGCCTCGGACAACTGACAACGCCCAGGTCGGCCGCATCCTGCCGGGCCGTCCTGGGCGCGTGTGCCCGGCTACACCCACGTATCCAGCCACATCCGCGATCTCCAGTCGTTGATCGGGATCGCAGTCCCCGTGTACAGCGGCCAGAAGTAGATGAAGTTCCAGGCGATCAGCAGCACCAGTACGCCCGCCGACGAGGCGCCGATCAGGCGGCGGGTGTCCGTAGAGCCCGGGGGGCCGATGATGGCGCCGATGAGCATGGCCAGGGCCAGGCAGAGGAAGGGGAGGAAGACGACCGCGTAGAAGAGGAAGATCGTCCGCTCCTGGTACATGAACCAGGGCAGGTAACCGGCCGCGATGCCGCAGGCGATCGCGCCGGCCCGCCAGTCGCGGCGGAACGCCCAGCGCCAGAGGACGTACAGGAGGGCGACGATGCCCGCCCACCACAGGACGGGGGTGCCGATGGCGAGTACCTCGCGGGCGCACTTCTCGCCCGCGTCGGCCGGGCAGCCGTCGGCGCCGGGGGAGGGCGACTCGTAGAAGTACGAGACCGGGCGGCCCAGGACCAGCCAGCTCCACGGGTTGGACTGGTAGGTGTGCGGCGTCGACAGGCCGACGTGGAACTTGTAGACCTCGTGCTCGTAGTGCCACAGGCTGCGCAGCCAGTCCGGCAGGAAGGTCCAGTGGCCGCCCCTGCCGTCGGTCGCCGCCCAGTTGCGGAAGTAGCCGCCGGTGCCGTCGGTCGGGGAGAGGATCCAGCCGAGCCAGGAGAGCAGGTAGACGCCGATCGCCACCGGCACCGTCGCGAGGAACGTGATGCCCGTGTCGTGCCTCAGCGCCGCCAGGTACGGGTGGTGGGCGCCGGCCACCTTGCGGGCGCCGACGTCCCACAGCACCGCCAGCACGCAGAAGGCGGCCAGGATGTACAGGCCGTTCCACTTCGTGCCGATGGCCAGGCCCAGCATCAGCCCCGCGCCCCAGCGCCAGGGCCGCCAGCCGAGGCGGAGGGTGTCGGCCACGGCCGCGTCCGGGCGGACCCGGCCGTCCGCGTCGGCCGGGAGGGCGGCGGCCAGGCGCGCGCGGGATCTGTCCCGGTCGACGACCAGGCAGCCGAACGCGGCCACCACGAAGAACATCAGCACGCCGTCCAGCAGCGACGTACGGCTCATCACGAAGTGCAGGCCGTCCACCGCCATCAGCGCGCCCGCCAGGCAGCCGAGGAACGTCGAACGGAACATCCGGCGCCCGATCCGGCACAGCAGCAGCACGGAGAGCGTCCCCAGCAGGGCCGTCATGAACCGCCAGCCGAACGGGTCGAACCCGAACACCAGCTCGCCCAGGCCGATGACGTACTTGCCGACCGGCGGGTGCACGACGTACGCCGCGTCCGTGGGGATCGCGAGGTGCCCGTGCGTCTGCAGCACCGCGTCGTTGGCGTTCTTGTCCCAGTTGACCTCGAACCCGCGGTGGACGAGCGCCCAGGCGTCCTTGGCGTAGTACGTCTCGTCGAATATCACCGCACGCGGGCTGCCCAGGTGCCAGAACCGCATCACGCCCGCCAGCAGTGTCACCAGCAGCGGACCGCCCCAGCCCGACCAGCGGGTGAGCCGCTCGGCCAGGACCGGCGGCACGCCCAGCACCTGCCACAGGCGCGGGCTCGGCTCGTTGTACGGCGGAACCAGCCGGTCACGCACGTCGCCCGCGGGCGTGTCCCCCGCCGGCGCGTACCCGAATCGGCGCAGCCGCTGCTGCCACGTCGGCCGCTGGTCGTGCGGTGCCTGGCCCGGCCGGAGGTCCATGGAGGACGCGGTACTGGTCACCGCGCCATCGTAGGGAAACGTTCTGTGTGAGTCCCGTGCATGCCGGTACCGGTCGGGACACGGTCGCCTTCCCGGCCGTCCCGCGGTCCCTGCGAGGATGGGTGCGTGACTGGAACCCTTGTCCTCGCAGGTACCCCCATCGGCGACATCGCGGACGCGCCGCCCCGGCTGGCCGAGGAGCTGGCCGGCGCCGACCTCGTCGCCGCCGAGGACACCCGGCGGCTGCGCCGGCTCACCCAGGCGCTGGGTGTCACGCCCAAGGGCCGCGTCGTGTCGTACTTCGAGGGCAACGAGTCCGCCCGCACGCCCGAGCTGGTCCAGGAGCTGCTCGGTGGCGCGCGCGTGCTGCTGGTGACGGACGCGGGCATGCCGTCGGTCTCCGACCCGGGATACCGGCTGGTCGCCGCCGCGGTGGAGGAGGACATCAAGGTCACCGCCGTGCCGGGGCCGTCCGCCGTGCTCACCGCCCTCGCCCTGTCCGGGCTGCCCGTCGACCGGTTCTGCTTCGAGGGCTTCCTGCCGCGCAAGGCGGGCGAGCGGCTGTCCAGGTTGCGCGAGGTGGCCGGTGAGCGGCGCACGCTCGTCTACTTCGAGGCCCCGCACCGGCTCGACGACACCCTCGCCGCGATGGCCGAGGTGTTCGGCGCGGACCGGCGGGCCGCCGTCTGCCGCGAGCTGACCAAGACGTACGAGGAGGTGCGGCGCGGCCCGCTCGCCGAGCTGGCCGAGTGGGCCGCCGAAGGCGTCCGCGGGGAGATCACCGTCGTCGTGGAGGGCGCCGCCGAGACCGGCCCCGAGGAACTCGACGCCGGGGAACTGGTCCGGCGGGTGCGCATCCGCGAGGAGGCCGGGGAGCGGCGCAAGGAGGCGATCGCGGCGGTGGCGGTGGAGGCCGGGCTGCCCAAGAGGGTGGTCTTCGACGCCGTGGTCGCCGCGAAGAAGGACGGGGCCGTCTAGGTGAAGGGGGCGGGCCCGGCTCGCAGGGGGCGGCCCGAGGAGCCGTCCGCCCACCCGTCGGACCGGGGCGCACTCGCGCTCTGAGCAGGTCTCTTCTCCGCTGAGCGTGCGCCCCAACACGGGGCAAAGGGGTGGCACGCAAGGCAAAGCCCGAAGTGCCCGTCCGGGCCCGTTTCGGCAAGGAGAGTCCAAAACGCCTCCAACACTCGACAGGCCTGATGCGCTCGCGCCGGTGAGGGCGTCCACTGGTCGCAGGGACGCACCCGTCCCGCACCCCGGGATCGCAGGGGGAACCCTCGCCGGGGTGCTTGTCCAGCGGACAACCGGAGCTGGCATGAGTGAGATCGCAGGACGGACAGGCCTTCGCGGCACCGCCACCGCCGTCGTTCACGAGTCGTACGCCTTCGCCTGTATGAGGTGCGGCTTCGGCTGGGAGCAGTCGTACGAGATAGAGCATCACCTGGACGGTGACGGCCAGGAGTACGTGATGTACGTGGCCGAGGGCCGGGTCGTGCCGTCCCCGCTGAGCCGCCCCGTCTGCCACAACTGCGACGGCCATGTCGTGCGGATCATGCGCGCCGGGCAGGTCTCGTCGGTGCGCGGCGTGACCGGGACCCGCCGGGTGCCCCCGGCAGCGGGTCCCGTCGAGGCGCCCCAGGTGCCGGGGCAGACCGCCGAGCCGCACCACTGGCACCTGTCCGACCTCCTCCACCCCTTCCAGCGCAGGGCGAGCTGAGCCGACGGCGCCGGCCGCCCGGGCATGCCCCTTTCGTAGGATCGGGGCATGCCTTCGAACGCCGACAAGAACGCGGCTCCGCCGCTCCCGCCGCCGCTGCGGGTGCCCGTGGCCGACTCCCACACCCACCTCGACATGCAGTCGGGCACGGTCGAGGAGGGCCTCGCCAAGGCCGCGTCGGTGGGTGTGACGACGGTCGTCCAGGTCGGCTGCGACATCAAGGGCTCCCAGTGGGCCGCGGAGACCGCCGCGGCGCACGACGGCGTCCACGCCACCGTCGCGCTGCACCCCAACGAGGCCCCGCGCATCGTCCACGGCGATCCTGAGGGAGGCTGGTCCCGGCAGGGCGCCCGCGAACCGGGCGGTGACGCCGCGCTGGACGAGGCGCTCGCCGAGATCGACCGGCTCGCCGCGCTGCCCCAGGTCAAGGGCGTCGGCGAGACGGGGCTCGACCACTTCCGCACCGGGCCGGAGGGCAAGGAGGCGCAGGAGCGGTCCTTCCGCGCCCACATCGAGATCGCCAAGCGGCACGGCAAGGCCCTCGTCATCCACGACCGGGACGCCCACGCCGACGTCCTGCGCGTGCTGCGGGAGGAGGGCGCCCCCGAGCGCACCGTCTTCCACTGCTACTCCGGCGACGCCGAGATGGCGGAGATCTGCGCCCGCGAGGGCTACTTCATGTCGTTCGCCGGCAACGTCACCTTCAAGAACGCCCAGAACCTGCGCGACGCCCTCGCCGTCGCCCCGCTGGAACTGGTCCTCGTGGAGACCGACGCCCCCTTCCTCACCCCGGCGCCGTACCGGGGCCGGCCCAACGCCCCGTATCTCGTCCCCGTCACCGTGCGCGCGATGGCCGCCGTGCGCGGGATCGACGAGGACGCGCTGGCCACGGCCCTGGGTGCGAACACCGCTCGCGCGTTCGGATACTGATCACCCGGACAACCGCGTGTACGTTCGGAAGTGCAACGTTACGTAGTCGCGTCGCTTTGGAGAGTGACGAACGCTCCGCTAGGTTCTGTGGGCCCGAACCGGACCCCTCTGGCCCCTCTGGAGCGTGTCGGCGTGAGCAGTTCGCAGCACGAGACGTACGGCCCCTACGGCCCTGACGTCTCCGTCCACACGGCGGAGACGCTGCCCTCCGGCGTGAACAAGGACACCTACCGGCCCGCCTACGAGGCCGAGGCGTACTTCGTCAGCGAGCCGCCGCCGTCCCGGACGCCGACCCTGCCCGTGACGGTGAGTGACGAGGCCGGAGCGGCGCGCCGGGAGCCCGAGGCGCCCGCGGCAGGCGGCCGGCGGGCCGCCCGCCGGCGCCGGAGGCGTTTCGGCGAGCGCTCGGACTCCGCGGTGCGTCGGCTGCTGCCGCAGGCACTGGTCGTCGCGTTCCTCGCCGGCGGCACCACCGCCTTCGTCGCCGAGGACAAGGCGGTCGAGCTGAGCGTCGACGGCCGGCAGCGCACCCTGCACACCTTCGCCGACGACGTCTCCGGGCTGCTCGCCGAGGAGGGCCTGCGGGTGGGCGGGCACGACATGATCGCGCCCGCCCCCGGCACCTCACTCGCCAGCGGCGACGAGGTCGCGGTGCGCTACGGGCGCCCGGTACGGCTCAGGCTGGACGGCCAGGAGCGCCAGGTGTGGACGACGTCCCCCACCGTGGAGGGGGCGCTGCGCGAGCTGGGGGTGCGGGCCGAGGGCGCGTATCTGTCGTCCTCGCGCTCCCGGAGCATCGGACGCGCCGGACTCGACCTGGACGTGCGCACCGAGCGCGCCGTCACGGTCATGGCGGACGGCCGCTCCCGCACCATCCGCACCAACGCGGCCACCGTCCGCGAGGCCGTCGAGGAGGCCGGCATCACCCTGCGCGGCCAGGACACCACCTCGGTCCCGCCCGACAGCTTCCCGCGCGACGGGCAGATTGTGACCGTGTTGCGGGTGCACGGCTTCCGCGAGGTGCGAGAGGAGCGGATCCCGTTCCACGTGAAGCGGGTGAAGGACCGTTCCCTCTTCAAGGGCACCGAGGTCGTCGAACGGCCCGGGCGGCCGGGCCTGCGGCAGGTCACCTACTACCTGCGCACCGTCAACGGCGTGCGGGAGAAGGCACGCCGGGAGTCCTCGGAGGTGCTGCGCCGGCCCCGCACCCAGGTGGTGAAGGTGGGCACCAAGGCCCGCCCGGCCTCCGGCCGGGGCGCCGACGGCCTGAACTGGCGCGCCCTCGCCGCCTGCGAGTCCGGCGGCCGGCCCAACGCGGTCGACCCCTCCGGCACGTACGGCGGGCTCTACCAGTTCGACACGAGCACCTGGCGCAGCCTCGGCGGCAGCGGGCGCCCGCAGGACGCGCCGGCGGCGGAGCAGACGAACCGCGCGAAGAAGCTGTACGTGCGCCGCGGCGCCAGCCCCTGGCCGCACTGCGGCCCACGGCTGCACCGCCGGTGAGGACGGGGAGCCGGGCGAGGGGGGCCCGGCGGCCCCGTACCCTTGTCGCGTGACCAGCCCCACCTCCGACTCCCTCCTCGGCCCCGCCGACATCCGCGAGCTCGCGGCCGCGCTCGGTGTCCGTCCCACCAAGCAGCGCGGCCAGAACTTCGTGATCGACGCCAACACGGTCCGCCGTATCGTCCGCACCGCCGGGGTCCGCCCCGACGACGTGGTCGTCGAGGTCGGCCCGGGGCTCGGCTCCCTCACCCTCGCGCTGCTGGAGGCCGCCGACCGGGTCACCGCCGTCGAGATCGACGACGTGCTCGCCGCGGCCCTCCCCGCGACCATCGCCGCCCGCATGCCGGAGCGCGCCGACCGGTTCGCCCTCGTCCACTCCGACGCCATGCACGTCACCGAGCTGCCCGGTCCCGCCCCGACGGCTCTGGTTGCGAACCTGCCGTACAACGTGGCCGTCCCCGTGCTGCTGCACATGCTCGACACCTTCCCCGGCATCGAGCGGACCCTGGTGATGGTGCAGGCCGAGGTCGCCGACCGGCTGGCCGCCGCGCCCGGCTCCAAGGTGTACGGCGTGCCCTCCGTGAAGGCCAACTGGTACGCCGAGGTCAAGCGGGCCGGTGCCATCGGGCGCAACGTCTTCTGGCCCGCGCCGAACGTCGACAGCGGACTGGTGTCGCTGGTCCGGCGGACCGAGCCGATCAGGACGACGGCTTCCAAGAAGGAGGTCTTCGCGGTCGTCGACGCGGCTTTCGCGCAGCGCCGCAAGACCCTGCGGGCCGCACTCGCCGGCTGGGCGGGCTCCGCGGCGGCCGCCGAGGCCGCCCTGGTCGCGGCCGGGGTCTCGCCGCGGGCGCGGGGCGAGTCGCTGACGGTGGAGGAGTTCGCGCGGATCGCCGAGGCCGCGCCGGCGCGGGGGACGGCCCCCACGGCCCCGAACGAGGAGTCCGGCAAGTGAGCGTCACCGTCCGCGTCCCCGCGAAGGTCAACGTCCAGCTCGGGGTCGGCGCCGCCCGCCCCGACGGATTCCACGACCTCGCCAACGTCTTCCTCGCGGTCGGCCTGTACGACGAGGTCACCGTCACCCCGGCCGACGAGCTCCGCGTCACCTGCGAGGGGCCGGACGCCGACCAGGTCCCGCTGGACCGCACCAACCTCGCCGCGCGCGCGGCGGTCGCGCTCGCCGGGCGCCGGGGCATCGAGCCGGCCGTGCACATCCACATCGCCAAGGACATCCCGGTCGCCGGCGGCATGGCGGGCGGCAGCGCGGACGGCGCGGGCGCGCTGCTCGCCTGCAACACGCTGTGGGGCACGGGCGCCTCGCGCGCCGAGCTGCTCGCGATCTGCGCCGAGCTGGGCAGCGACGTGCCGTTCAGCCTGGTCGGGGGCGCCGCCCTCGGCACCGGGCGCGGCGAACGGCTGACGGTCCTGGAGACCGGCGGCACCTTCCACTGGGTGTTCGCGATGGCCGGGCGGGGGCTGTCGACGCCGGCGGTGTTCCGCGAGTTCGACCGGCTGGCGGAAGGACGCGAGGTCCCGGAGCCGGTGGCCAGGCCGGAGCTGCTGGAGGCACTGGCCAAGGGCGACACCGAGGCCCTGGCCGCCTCGCTCACCAACGACCTCCAGCCGGCCGCCCTGTCGCTCTGCCCGGAGCTGGCCGACACCCTGCGGGCAGGCAGCGGCGCCGGCGCACTGGCCACGCTGGTCTCCGGCTCGGGCCCGACGACGGCGTTCCTCACCCGCGACGCCGACTCCGCGCAGCAGGTCGCCGAGGCCCTGCGCGCGTCCGGCACGTGCCGGACGGTACGGACGGCGGCGGGACCGGTGCCCGGGGCGACGGTGCTCTGAGACAGGCCGCCGCCACCATCCCCGCAGGCCCTAGGCTAGAAGGCTGACGGGCGGCGCAGCCGCATGTCGTCACCGTCCCGCGCACAGGAGTGAAATGGCCGTCAACCTGGTCAATGTCGAGAACGTCAGCAAGGTGTACGGCACCCGTGCCCTGCTGGACGGCGTCTCGCTCGGTGTGTCCGAAGGGGACCGGATCGGGGTCGTCGGGCGCAACGGCGACGGCAAGACCACCCTCATCCGGATGCTGGCCAAGGTGGAGGAGGCCGACTCCGGACGCGTGACCCACTCCGGCGGGCTGCGGCTCGGGGTGCTCACCCAGCACGACTCCCTCGACCCGGCCGCCACCGTCCGCCACGAGGTCATCGGCGACATGGCCGACCACGAGTGGGCCGGCAACGCCAAGGTGCGGGACGTGCTGACCGGGCTGTTCGGCGGGCTCGACCTGCCGGGCTTCCCCAAGGGGCTGGACACCGTCATCGGGCCGCTCTCCGGTGGCGAGCGGCGCCGCATCGCGCTCGCCAAGCTGCTCATCGAGGAACAGGACCTCCTCGTCCTCGACGAGCCCACCAACCACCTCGACGTCGAGGGCATCGCCTGGCTCGCCCGGCACCTGCGCGAGCGGCGCTCGGCGCTGGTCTGCGTCACCCACGACCGCTGGTTCCTGGACCAGGTCTGCACCCGCATGTGGGACGTGCAGCGCGGCGACGTGTACGAGTACGAGGGCGGCTACTCCGACTACGTCTTCGCGCGCGCGGAGCGCGAGCGGATCGCCGCCACCGAGGAGGTCAAGCGGCAGAACCTGATCCGCAAGGAGCTGGCCTGGCTCCGTCGCGGAGCGCCCGCCCGCACCTCCAAGCCGCGCTTCCGCGTGGAGGCCGCCAACGAGCTGATCGCGGACGTGCCGCCGCCCCGGGACAGCAGCGAACTGATGAAGTTCGCCTCCTCGCGGCTGGGCAGGACCGTCTTCGACCTCGAGGACATCACCGTGCAGGCCGGCCCCAAGGTGCTGCTCAAGCACGTCACCTGGCAGCTCGGCCCCGGTGACCGCATCGGCCTGGTCGGCGTCAACGGCGCCGGCAAGACCTCGCTGCTGCGGGCCATGGCGGAGGCCGCGCGCACCGAGGGCGAGACCCAGCCCGCCGGCGGGCGCATCGCCGTCGGCCGGACCGTCAAGCTCGCCTACCTCTCCCAGGAGGTCGACGAACTCGACCCCACCTGGCGGGTCCTGGAGGCGGTGCAGCGGGTCCGTGAGCGCGTCGACCTCGGCAAGGGGCGCGAGATGACCGCGGGTCAGCTCTGCGAGACCTTCGGCTTCGGCAAGGAGAAGCAGTGGACGCCGGTCGGGGATCTGTCGGGCGGTGAGCGCAGGCGTCTTCAGCTGCTGCGCCTGCTGATGGACGAGCCCAACGTCCTCTTCCTCGACGAGCCCACCAACGACCTCGACATCGAGACCCTCACCCAGCTCGAGGACGTCCTCGACGGCTGGCCCGGCTCGATGGTCGTCATCTCCCACGACCGGTTCTTCGTCGAGCGCACCACGGACCGGGTGTTCGCGCTCCTCGGCGACGGCGCCCTGCGGATGCTGCCGCGCGGTATCGACGAGTACCTGGAACGGCGCCTGCGCATGGAGGAGGCGGTCGCCGCCCAGGCCGCCGCCGCGGCGCCCAAGCCGGCCGCGCAGGAGAAGAGCGCCGCCGACCAGCGCGCCGCCAAGAAGGAACTCCAGAAGATCGAGCGCCAGTTGGACAAGGTCTCCGAGAAGGAGTCCAAGCTGCACGCGCGGATCGCCGAGCACGCCACCGACTTCGCCAAGGTCGCCGAACTGGACGCCCAGTTGCGCGACCTGGCGGGCGAGCGCGAGGAACTGGAGCTGCGCTGGCTGGAACTGGCCGACGACGCGTAACCCGCGGGCAGGCGCACCTCTTCGGCGCGCGCGGCGTGAAAGCGCCGCGCGCGCCGCTGTCGCGTGCGCCGCGTGAAGAGGGCGTGAAGGCGCGTAACGGCGGCATCACAGCCCGGTCCTCCCTTGGGAACAGGCGCGGATCCAGGCCCCTGAGCGGTCGGTGCCGGGTGATAGAAAGAGCCGTCTGAGAACCGTATGAGTACGACCTGGGTCCGCGAGCGAACCTCGGGGCGTGGCTAAAAATCAGTGAACGAGGGGGAAGAGCGCTGATGACTCAGCCGCCCAACCAACCGCCGCAGGGCGGCTTCGGAGCACCGCAGGACCAGCCGCCGCAGGACGGTGGATTCGGCGCCCCGCAGTCACCGCCCCCGCCACCGGCCCAGCCGCCGCAGGCACCGGCCCAGCCTCCTCAGCCCCAGCCCGGCTACGGCTACCCCCAGCAGCCCGGCCCCTACGCCCAGCCTGGCCCCTACGGAGCGCCGCCGCCCGGCACCCCCGGCCCCTACGGGCAGCCCCAGCAGCCCGGCTACGGCTACCCGCAGCAGCCGCCCCAGTACCCCGGTGCCCCCGGCGGTGCACCCTACGGCGGTCCGCAGCCGCCCGCCGGCAAGAAGAAGACCGCGCTGATCGTCGGCGCCGCCGTGGCCGCACTGCTGGTCATCGGCGGCACCGTCTACGTCGTCACCAGCGGCGGTGACGACGGCGAGAAGAAGCCGGTCGCCCAGCAGAGCGACGACGGCAAGAAGGGCGCCTCCGACGCCCCGGTCAACCCCGGCGACGGCAGCGGTGACGGCGGCGCGGACCCGGAGAACCTCAACGAGGGCCGCAAGCCCGGCGAGGCGAAGGTGCTCTGGTACAAGACGGCACCCGACGCCCCCGGCTCCGGCGCCGACGCGCCCGGGATGTGGATCACGGACAAGACCGCGGTGAAGGCGGCGTACAAGCAGCTCTTCGCCTACAACGTCGGTGACGGCAACCCCACCTGGGACCCGATCGCCTTCCCGCAGAAGATCTGCTCGGTCACCCCGCAGAAGTCGGCCGACGACAAGATCGTCGTTGCCTACATGAGCGGCGTCAGCGACCGCGCCAAGTGCAACCAGCTCCAGCAGGTCGACCTGGCCACCGGCAAGAAGGGCTGGAGCACCGAGGTCGCCGACGGCGCGCTGTTCGACAGCGCGCTCAGCGTCGAGCTGAGCGTCAGCGACAAGACGCTGATGGTGGGCCGCTCGCAGTCGGGCACGGCGTACGACCTCGACAGCGGCAAGAAGCTGTACGACAAGAAGAAGTACGGCGACGCCTGCTTCCCGACCGCGTTCGCGGGCGGCACGGGCCGACTGGTCCAGGTGGCCTCCTGCAACGCCGGCGGCAGCAACGCCCACGAGGAGATCCAGGAGCTCGACCCGGCCACCGGCAAGGTCAGGTGGACGCAGCCGGTCAAGAAGGGCTGGCGGGTCGCGCGGACGTACTCGCTGGACCCGCTCGTGGTCTATCTGACCAACGAGAGCAAGAAGGCCTGGAACATCTCCACCTTCACCAAGGACGGCAAGTTCCGCTCCGAGGTCAAGGTCAACGAGAAGTTCGCCCCGCAGTGCGGCTGGGCGATCCTCGAACGGGACCTGCAGGGCTGCCAGGGCGTCGCCGTCGACTCCGACACGCTCTACCTGCCCACCAGTGCCACCAGCGGCGCCAACGAGATCGTCGCCATCGGCCTGGCCGACGGCAAGGAGAAGTGGCGCGTGAAGTCGCCGGAGGACGAGTCGATGTCCCCGCTGACGGTGGAGAACGGCAAGCTCATCGCCTACGTGGGCCCGACCTACGACGCTGGCGGCCAGATCGTGTCCGTCCCCACCACCGGCGGTTCGCACCCGACGGCCAAGCTGCTGCAGAACCCGGCGGGCACGGCCCAGATCGAGAACGGCTTCTACAACGGTGCCGTGAGCTGGACCGACGGGCGCTTCTACATCTCCACCACCCGGCTCTCCGGCAACGACGACTCGAAGGAGAAGCTGATGATGGCCTTCGGCAAGTGAGTCCCGGCCCTTCTCCCACCGTCCCCTCGCCGCCAGGCCCCGACAGCTTCACCGAGGTACCCCCGTCATGACCCAGCCGCCCCCGCCGCCGCCGAACCAGCCCCCGCAGCAGGGTGGTTTCGGTCCACCCCAGGACCAGCCGCCCGCCAGCCCGGAGGCCCCGGCCAACCCAGAGACTCCGGCCACCCCGGCGACCCCTGCTGCCCCGCAGGGTCCCGCGACACCGCCGGCACCCCAGACGCCGCCCAGCCTGCAGAAGGGACCGGAGCCCGGCTACGGCTACCCGCAGCAGCCCCCGGCACCCCAGGTCCCGCAGCCGCCCCAGCCCCAGCCGGGCTACGGTTACCCGCAGGCCCCGCAGCCGGGTTACGGCTTTCCTCAGGCACCCCAGCCGCCCCAGCCGCAGCCCGGCTACGGCTACCCCGGCGCCCAGCCGAACCCGTACGCGCAGCCGGCCCAGCCCATGGGCCCGTACGCCCAGCAGCCGGGTTACGGCTACCCGGGCGGACCCACCGTGCCGATGCCGGCGCAGCCCGGGCAGCCCGGCGGCGGCCGGAACAACACCGCCCTCGTCATCATCGTCGCCGCGGTCGTCGCCATCGCGCTGATCGTCGGCGGCGGCATCTGGTACGCCAAGTCCTCCGGCGGCGACGGCAAGAAGGACGAGACCGCCAGCTCCAGCGGCGGCACGAACGGCAAGGACGACACCACCGGCGGCACGTCCTCCGGCGGCGAGGAGAAGGTGCCGTCGGACCCCGCGTCCAAGGTGCTCTTCCAGGTCGACATGCCCCAGACGAAGGACACCGTCGTCACCTCGGGCTCCTGGCTGACCGACTCGGTGTACGCCAAGAGCGGCGTCGCCGAGATCGTCGGCTACAACCCCGCCGCGGGCACGAAGATGTGGACCATCAAGCTGCCCGGCCCGGTGTGCACGGCCAGTAAGTACGTCACCGAGGACAACAAGACCGCGGTCGTCTTCCAGCCGAAGATGCCCAAGAAGGGCTCCAGCGAGGGCTGCAGCCAGGTCGCCGCCATCGACCTCGACAAGGGCACCAAGCTCTGGACCAAGACGGTCAAGAACGGTGACTACACGGCCAACCTGCAGAACGTGACGGTCTCCCAGCACACCGTCGCGGTCGGCAGCAGCAACGGCGGTGCCGCGTTCGACATCGGCACCGGCAAGGTGCTCTGGCAGCCCAAGCCGGAGGACACCTGCGAGGACGCCGGGTACGGCGGCGGCCCCAGGCTGGTCGCGGTGCGCAAGTGCGGCAGCTACGGCGAGCGCCAGCTCCACATCCAGACCATCGACCCGACGTCCGGGAAGGTCATCTCCGACTACAGGATGACCGCGGGCATCGAGTACGCCGGCATCGTCTCCACCGACCCGCTGGTGGTGGCCGCCGACGTCGGTGACAGCGCCGACGACGGCAGCGGCATCTCGGACTATTTCTCCATCGACAACAAGTCCGGCAAGCTGCTCACCCGGATCTCCGCGCCCTCCGACACCTATGCCGGCCGCTGCGACAGCATCACCCGCGTCGAGGACTGCCGGGAGGTCGTCGCCGGCAACGGCAGGCTGTACGTGCCGACCGAGGAGCACGACGGCGACGGCGACTACAGCAAGACCAACGAGATCGTCGTCTTCGACCTGGCCACCGGCAAGCAGACCGGCCAGCGCGCCGAGGCCGGCGACGGCTACACGCTCTCCCCGCTGCGCATGGACGGTGGCAACCTGATCGCCTACAAGCACCCGCCGTACAACAAGGGCGGCCAGGTCGTCACCCTCGGCGGCCCGTCGTTCAAGGCGACCACGCTGCTGGAGAACCCGTCCACCGAGAGCGTGCGGCGGGCCGAGACCACGATGCTGCCGGAGTACGCGGAGATCCGGTACGGGCACGGCCGGCTCTACATGTCGGCCGTGTACGCGCACAAGTCCACGTACGGCAAGGAGTACCTGCTGCTCGCGTTCGGCGCGGGCGGCTGACCGTCCGCCCCGGCGCGCACGGGCGCCGGGGCGAATGCGAGGGATTACCAGGGAGTGCCCCGGATTTCACTATCCGGGGCACTTCTCCTGCGTAGGGGCAGCGCGACGTCGAACAAGCGTGTAGCTTCCGGGGGCATGAAGGGCGGGGTGCCGGGGGGCCCTCTGTCGTGGTGGACCGGTGGGCGTCCATAGTGGGGCATCCATGGGGGAGGGCTGGGGGGTTGCTCTATGGGAGTGCGGCTCATGGTCGTCGACGACCATCGCCTGCTCGCGGAGGCGCTGGCGTCGGCACTGAAGCTGCGCGGGCACCGGGTGCTCGCGGCGGCGGCGCCGGCCGCGGGCGCGGCGGATCTGGTGATCTCGCGGGCGCCCGAGGTGTGCCTGCTGGGCACGGCGGCGCCGGCCGAGCCGGGGGCCTTCGATCCGGTGGCGAAGATCAAGCGGGAGCGGCCGCAGGTGGCGGTCCTGGTGCTGGGCCCGGTGCCGTCACCGCGGGGCATCGCGGCCGCGTTCGCGGCTGGGGCCTCCGGTTACGTACGGCACGACGAGCGCATCGAGGGCGTCGAGCGGGCGATCATGAAGGCGCGGGCGGGCGAGGCGGCGGTGGCGCCGCAGCTCCTGCAAGGGGCCTTCGGTGAGCTGCTGAACCCGGCGGCCCAGCCGGACGACGAGGGGCAGCGCCTGCTGGACATGCTGACGCCCCGCGAGGTGGAGGTGCTGGTCCGGGTCGCCGACGGGGAGGACACCCGGGTGATCGCGGCCGGCATGGGCATCGCGCCGAGCACCGCGCGCACGCACGTCCAGCGGGTACTGATGAAGCTGGGCGTGGGCTCCCGCCTGGAGGCGGCGGCCCTGGCCGCCCGCACCGGCCTGCTGGACCGGGCGGGCCCGTACATGGATGTCGGCCCCGCTTAGGCACCCGGTGCATGGGCGAAGTTCGTCTCCCAGGGGCACGTGGGGACGGCGCGACCAGTCCCCACGCGCCCGCGGCCGGGTACGGCGATTACGCCGTCTCCTTCTCCTCCCGCAGACCCTCCGGGGGAAGCGGCGGCGGAGTGGGCCGCAGCTTCAGCCAGGCCAGGAAGAAGATGCCCAGCACCAGCATGCCGATCCCGGTCCACAGGTTGATGTTGACGCCCTGGGCCTTGTCGATGGCGGACTGCGAATCGGTGATGCCGACGATCGTGACGATGACCCCGTAGAGGACGAACAGGCCGCCGATGATGCGGCGCAGGTCGAAGATGCGGGCGGCGGTCGCCGACTTGGTCTCGAGGTCGGCGACGTCACGCGAGAGGTCGTCCTCGGTGTAGTGGTGGTGCCGGCCGGGGTGGTCGGGCTGTCCAGGCTGTTCGCTCATGATTTCCTCGGTCCTCCCGCGTCAGAACGAGAACGGGATGTAGCAGGCGGCGGCGATCACGACCGCGCCCCAGCCCAGCAGGGCCGGCTTGCGGTACCAGGCGTCGTCACCCGGGGCGGGCGGCTCGGCCATGCCGGGGGAGCGGGTGCCGTAGACCAGGCCCTGCAGCTCCTGCGCCGGCTTCGGCTTGGTGAACAGGGACACGGCGAACATGACGATCGCACCGGCGAC
This sequence comes from Streptomyces sp. NPDC047869, assembly GCF_040704065.1. Taxonomy (NCBI): domain Bacteria; kingdom Bacillati; phylum Actinomycetota; class Actinomycetes; order Kitasatosporales; family Streptomycetaceae; genus Streptomyces; species Streptomyces sp. NPDC047869. The sequence goes on along the minus strand of NZ_JBEYRK010000006.1, from coordinate 140,811 downwards.
GAAGCCCGCGATGGCGGAGACGAAGTTCGCGCCCTGGTCGGAGGGAAGGGAGATGACGCCCTTCTTGTAGAAGACGAAGTAGTTGACCATCGCGGTCACGGTGCCGGCGAGCAGCCCCCAGAAGCCGGACTTGGCGGACGCGCGCTTCCAGAACATGCCGACGATGAAGACGACGAACATCGGCACGTTGAAGAAGGAGAACAGCGTCTGCAGGTACGACATGATGTTGGAGAACGAGGACGCCAGGAACGCCGTGCCGATGGAGGCGCAGACACCGACGACGGTGATCAGGCGGCCGAAGCGGACGTAGTACTCGTCCTCACGGCCCGGCACCACGTACTTCTCCCAGATGTCGGTGGTGAACACCGTGTTGAACGACGACACGTTCGCCGCCATGCCCGCCATGAAGGCGGCCAGCAGACCGGTGACCGCGATGCCGAGCACGCCGTTGGGCAGCAGCTCCTGCATCAGGTAGGGGATGGCGTCGTTGTACTGGTAGCCGGAGCCGGAGGCGCCGAAGTTCGGGACGATCGCGGCGGCGACCAGGCCCGGGATCATCACCAGGAAGACGATGAAGATCTTCGGGTAGGCGGCGATCAGCGGCGTCCGCTGAGCGGCCGAGAGGTTCTTCGCGGACAGGGCGCGCTGCACCTCGGCGAAGTTGGTGGTCCAGTAGCCGAAGGACAGCACGAAGCCGAGGCCGAGCACGATGGTCAGCCAGTTGGCGCCCAACGGGTTGGCGCTGCCGATGCCGGTGCCGCCCCAGGCGGTGGTGAAGTTCTGCCCGTGCGTGGCGGTGAGCTTGTCGGTCAGGCCGCCCCAGCCGCCGACCTTCTTGAGGCCGAGGACGGTGATCGGGATGAGGGCGGCCAGGATCACGAAGAACTGGAGCACCTCGTTGTAGATCGCCGAGGACAGGCCGCCGAGCGTGATGTACGCGAGCACGAAGGCGCCGGCGACCACGATGGCGACCCACTGCGGCCAGCCGAGCAGGGCCTCCACCACGATCGCGAGGGCGTAGAGGTTGACACCCGCGATCAGGATGGCGGCGAAGGCGAACAGGATCGAACTGAGCAGGTGGGCGGCCCGGTCGAAGCGCAGCAGCAGGAACTCGGGGACCGAGCGGACCTTGCTGCCGTAGTAGAAGGGCATCATCACCAGGCCCAGGAAGACCATGGCGGGGATGGCGCCGATCCAGTACCAGTGCACGGTGTAGGCGCCGTACTGGGCGCTGTTGGCGGCCATGCCCAGGATCTCGGTGGCCGCCAGGTTCGCCGAGATGAAGGCGAGGCCGGTGATCCAGGCGGGCAGCGAGCGTCCGGAGAGGAAGAAGTCGAGGCTGGTCTTGACGGACCGGCGGGCCGCGAAGCCGATGCCGAGAACGACGATGAAGTAGATCGCCAGGATCGAGTAGTCCAGCCAGTTGGTGGGGAGCCGTAGCTCCGCCGCCAGATAGGTCGGGGCGTATGTGGGGGTTTGCATGAGAACTCGCTTCGTCGCGCGAACTGATCCAGAGCGGAACCTACGCCTCTGTGTTCAGCAATTGAACACTTCCGATGGTGTTCTTTGTTTGATTGTGATCGTACGAGGTGCTGTCGGGTTGTGATCTGTTATGTTTGATTGTGTTGAGTGATTGGGTCCGGGACGAGAAGGAGTCCGGCGTGAAGAAGACCTCGACCCGGCTGGCCGACGGTCGTGAGCTGATCTACTACGACCTCCGGGACGACACCGTGCGGGATGCCGCCGACCGCCGCCCGCTGGACGCCACGGTCACCACCTCCGAGATCCGTCGCGACCCGCTGCTCGGCGACTCGGTCGCCGTCGCCTCGCACCGCCAGGGCCGCACCTACCATCCGCCGGCCGACCAGTGCCCCCTGTGCCCGACCCGGGGCGAGCGGCTCAGCGAGATCCCCGACTCCTCGTACGACGTGGTCGTCTTCGAGAACCGCTTCCCCTCGCTCGCCGGCGACTCCGGCCGCTGCGAGGTGGTCTGCTTCACCTCTGACCACGACGCCTCCTTCGCCGGCCTCACCGAGGACCAGGCGCGGCTGGTCCTGGACGCCTGGACGGACCGCACCTCCGAGCTGTCGCATCTGCCCTCCGTCGAGCAGGTGTTCTGTTTCGAGAACCGGGGTGCCGAGATCGGCGTGACCCTTCAGCACCCGCACGGACAGATCTACGCCTACCCCTTCACCACGCCCCGCACCGCGCTGATGCTCCGCTCGCTCGCCGCCCACAAGGAGGCCACCGGCGGACAGAACCTGTTCGACGACGTCCTGGCCCGGGAACTCGCCGGCGAGCGGGTCGTCCTTGAGGGTGAACACTGGGCGGCCTTCGTGCCCTACGCGGCGCACTGGCCGTACGAGGTCCACCTGTACCCCAAGCGGCGCGTGCCCGATCTGCTCGCCCTCGACGAGGCGGCACGCACAGAATTCCCCCAGATCTATCTGGAACTCTTGAAGCGCTTCGACCGTATCTTCGGCGAGGGTGAGCCTCCGACGCCCTACATCGCGGCCTGGCACCAGGCCCCGTTCGGCACGCTGGAGGAGTTCGACGGCGTGACGCGGGACGACTTCGCGCTGCACCTCGAGCTTTTCACCATCCGCCGCACTTCCGGCAAGCTGAAGTTTCTCGCGGGTTCCGAGTCCGGCATGAACGTGTTCATCAACGACGTGCCGCCGGAAGCCGCGGCCGAGCGACTGCGAGAGGTAGCGAGTTCATGAAGTACCTGGTGACGGGTGGGGCGGGGTACGTCGGCAGTGTCGTGGCCCAGCACCTGCTGGAGGCCGGCCACGAGGTCACCGTCCTCGACAACCTCTCCACCGGCTTCCGCGAGGGCGTGCCCGCCGGTGCCGCGTTCGTCGAGGGCGACATCCGGGACGCCGCGAAGTGGCTCGACCCCTCCTACGAAGGCGTGCTGCACTTCGCCGCCTCCTCGCAGGTCGGCGAGTCGGTGGTGAAGCCGGAGAAGTACTGGGACAACAACGTCGCCGGCAGCCTGGCCCTGCTCGGCGCGATGCGCGAGGCGGGCGTCCGCAAGCTGGTCTTCTCCTCCACGGCGGCCACCTACGGCGAGCCGGAGCAGGTCCCGATCGTGGAGACCGCCCCGACGAGGCCGACCAACCCCTACGGCGCCACCAAGCTCGCCGTCGACCACATGATCACCAGCGAGGCGAACGCCCACGGCCTGGCCGCGGTGTCCCTGCGGTACTTCAACGTGGCCGGCGCCTACGGCACCCACGGCGAACGCCACGACCCCGAGTCGCACCTGATCCCGCTGGTCCTCCAGGTCGCCCAGGGCCGCCGCGAGGCGATCTCCGTCTACGGCGACGACTACCCGACCCCGGACGGCACCTGCGTCCGCGACTACATCCACGTCGCGGACCTCGCCGAGGCCCATCTGCTGGCCCTCGGCGCCGCCCGGCCGGGCGAGCACCTGATCTGCAACCTCGGCAACGGCAGCGGCTTCTCCGTCCGCGAGGTCGTCGAGACCGTCCGCAAGGTCACCGGACACCCGATCCCCGAGGTCGTCGCGCCGCGCCGCGGCGGCGACCCGGCGGTCCTGGTGGCCGCCGCGGACACGGCCCGCGAGAAGCTGGGCTGGAACCCGTCCCGCGCGGACCTCGCGGGGATCGTCGCGGACGCCTGGGAGTTCGCACAGCACATCTCGAGGGAGCGGTAGTGGGGGCAGAGCAGGTCACCGGGCGTTTCACCGAGCTGTACGGCGCCGCCCCGGAAGGGGTGTGGGCGGCACCCGGCCGGGTCAACCTCATCGGCGAGCACACCGACTACAACGACGGCTTCGTGATGCCGTTCGCCCTGCCGCACCAGGCCACGGCCGCGGTCTCCCGTCGCACCGACGGCGTGCTGCGCCTGCACTCCGCGGACATCGGGGGCGAGGCCGTCGAGCTGACGCTGGACGCGCTCGCACCGCAGAGCGACAAGGAGTGGACGGCGTACCCGGCGGGTGTCGTCTGGGCGCTGCGCGAGGCCGGCCACCCGGTCACCGGCGCCGACATCCACCTCGCCTCGACGGTCCCCACCGGCGCCGGCCTGTCCTCCTCCGCCGCCCTGGAGGTCGTCGTCGCCCTGGCCCTGAACGACCTGTACGACCTGGGCCTGCAGCGCTGGCAGCTGGCCCGCCTGTGCCAGCGCGCCGAGAACGTGTACGTCGGCGCGCCCACCGGGATCATGGACCAGACGGCCTCGGCCTGCTGCGAGCAGGGCCACGCCCTGTTCCTCGACACCCGCGACCTGTCCCAGCGGCAGATCCCCTTCGACCTGGCCGCCGAGGGCCTGCGCCTGCTGGTGGTCGACACCCAGGTCAAGCACGCCCACAGCGGCGGCGAGTACGGCAAGCGCCGGGCCGGCTGCGAGAAGGGCGCCGCCCTGCTCGGCCTCGACGCCCTGCGCGACATCCCCTACGGCGACCTGGACTCCGCCCTCGCCCGCCTCGGTGACGACGAGGAGGTGATCCGCCTGGTCCGGCACGTGGTGACCGAGGACGAGCGGGTCGAGCGGACCGTCGGTCTGCTGCGCGCCGGCGAGACCCGCGCCATCGGCCCGGTCCTCACTGAGGGCCACACCTCCCTGCGCGACGACTTCCGCATCTCCTGCCCGGAGTTGGACCTGGTCGTCGACACGGCCCTGACCGTGGGCGCCCTGGGCGCCCGGATGACCGGCGGCGGCTTCGGCGGCTCCGCGATCGTCCTGGCGGAGGCGGCGGACGTGGTCACGGTGACGAAGGCGGTGCAGGAGGCCTTCGCCGCGGCCGGCTTCACGGCCCCGCGGGTCTTCGAGGCGGTGCCTTCGCCGGGGGCGCGCCGGCTGGGCTGACGGCCGGGCGGGGCGGCGGGACCGGCCCGGATGCGATCGGCCGGTTCTCACCCCAAGGAGCGAAGTACCGGTGACCGCCGTCCTCCCCCCGTCCAGCACGACCACCGGACCGCGCACCGTGCGGCTGCTGACCCGCTTCGAGGACGGTGAGCGGCTGCACGCGCTGCTCTGGGGGGCGGGTCCGGGGTGGCGGATGATCAGCAGCGCCGTGCTCGGCGGTGGCATCGGGGAGCGCGGCTGGGTCCTCAACGCCCAGGTGGCGCACGGCTACCGGCGTACCGACCCGGACCGGCACCTGGCCGAGCTGGCCGCCGCGGCGGGCGCGGCCGGACCGGGCGTCGGGCTGATGACGGCGGCCGACGTCTCCCGTCACGGCCGTGCGGAGGACGGTGGCGCGGAAGCGGTCGTCACGGCCGGCATCAGCGTGCGCGGCTGGGCCGCGACCCCGGCGGAGGGCACCGCGCTGCCCGCGCAGCCGGGCACCATCAACATCGTCGCCGTCCTCCCCGTGGCGCTGACCGACGCCGCCCTGGTCAACGCGGTCGCGACCGCCACCGAAGCCAAGGTCCAGGCCCTGCTCGACGCCGGCAACGACTGCTCCGGCACCCCCACGGACGCCATCTGCGTGGCCTCCCGCACCCCCGCCCCCGGCGAGGACCCCCACCCCTTCGCCGGCCCCCGCTTCCTGTGGGGAGCCCGCCTGGCCCGGGCTGTGCACCGGGCGGTGGGCGAGGCCGTGACACCCGGGTGACGCCGACGGCAGCCGCCGGCCGGCACCGGCGTTCATACTGAAGCCGGGAGGACCCATGACTCAGCAGACCCTGTACCGGCAGTTGCGGGACCGCCGTGATCGCATGACTCCGCCGCCGGGCTTCGCCTGGCCCGAGATCAGTGACGGACAGCTCGTGATGATGATGAGCCCGCGGCCTCGCCACCAGTACACGGCGAAGCTGATTTCCCGGCAGCTCGACGAGCAGCTTCCCGAGGGCTTCTTCGCATTCGAGGCGACCGATACCGACGATGAGGCGCTCGGCAAGCTGCGCATCCCGGATATCCTCGTGTGCCCCAGTGAGGCCATGCAGACCGACGATCCGCTCGATCCCCGTGAAATCATCCTGGCCATCGAGATCGTCTCGCCGTCGAACCCGGGAAACGACTACGAGAACAAGACGCGTGACTACCCGGCCATGGGTATCCCCCACTATCTGATCATCGACCCCCGTGACGGGACGTGGACCTACCAGTGGGAGATCGGCCGCAACGACGGCCGCCCCGCCTACGAGAACCGGCTGCACCTCCCGTACGGCGATCCGGTCACCGTTTCCACAGACCTCGGCACCTGGACGATCGACACCACCGGACTTCCCCGATACAGCGCCAAGGACATGGGGCTGCCGCAGGAGCCGTAGCGGCTGACTCTCGGCCACCGGCACTCAGCACTGAAGGGCGCGGCCGCGCCCCGCAGTTGGGTCCCGGTAATGTGCACGGCTGTCGCACCATCTGGCAGTGCGCAGAAAAAACGGGGAGACCGCACATGGCGTGGGAGGAGTGGGAGCAGCTGAGGGCCCAGGCGGCCGATCGGAGAAGGACTGCAACGACGCCTTGAAGGCCAAGGGGGACTTCGCCAAGAACTGGGTCTGTTCGCGATGCGGAACTCGGTCGGTCAGCAGACGATCTGGTCGGTCGACGACGCCCTGGCCCGCCATCACGTGAATCTGCCGAAGGACGAGATTGACGACTCGGTGGGGCAGGCCGTCAACGACGGTTGGAAAGACGCCGACTACTACCTGAACCGTTCGAAGGTGAAGTATGGCTGAGAGAGGTTCTGGCCGCTGGTGGAAGACCCACTCCATAAGAGGGTTCTTCGCGGCCACGGTGATCCTCGTGCTGGTGTGCGGCGGTCTCTTCGTGTTCTTCGTGAAGGGGCTGTACCTGCTCCCGGACAAGGTGTGCGAAGGCTCGGTCCAGCGGGACGTCGTCATCCGGACCCTTCCGCGGGCGCGGGCGGCGGACGAATGGTCGGATCACCGCGGCAGGGGGACCGACTTCATGTTCGGCTGCCGTGTCTCCACCAGCGGTGACTCGATCCTGTCGGGGAGCGTGAACCTGCGGGAGTCGTCGAAGGACGACTGGGAGCGGGGCTACGGCAGTGACGGGGGCACCCGCGTCGTGCGGACCTCGGCGGGCCGCGTGGCGGGGCTGGCACAGCTCGACGACGACGGCGGCGTCGCCTCCGTGTACGTGCCCTGCGAGCCGAAGGACGCGGAGGAGACGTCCGGGCCCCGTGCCCTGGTGGCGGAGGCCGGTGTGACCGGGAAGAGCAGGGCCTCGGGAGCGGCCCGGCGCCAGGACCTGACCGACTTCGCCTATCAACTCACCCGACATGCCTACGCGCTGGCCGGGTGCAAAGGGCCGAGCGACTTTCCCAAGCGGCTGCCGCGCTATGGGGACCACTGATGGACGATGACGAGATCCGGTCGCGCCTCGACGGGCGGGGGCGGGTCGAGACCAGTGGTGGGGCGTCCGTGCAGGAGCGGGCCGAGCCGATCGCGTACGCGCTGGGCTACGAGCTGATCCGCGCCGAGCGGACCCGGGGCCCCGGCCGCGTGTTCGGCCTTCCGGCTCCCGTCACCGTGCGTCTGACGACGATCCCCGGACCCGGCGTCGGGCCGAGCGGACCATCGAGCGGTTGCGGGCCGGTGGGCCGGTGCTGGCGGACGAGGAACCGCCGCCGCCTCCGCCCGGTCCGCCACCGCCCCTCGTTCACCTGCCGCCCGCGCCCCGGCCCCGGCGCTCGATGGAGCCGCAGCCGCCTCCGCCGGTGAGGCCGCCCCGGCCGCGGATCCCGCCCCGCCCGGCGTATCCGCCTCCGCCGCCCCCGCGGTGATCCGGCGTCAGGCGAGCCGTTTCGTCAGGGTGTACTCCGTGAGGCCCGGGGGATAGTCGGGGATCACGCACACCACGTCGTAACCCTGCTTCCGGTAGAAGCCGGGGGCCTGGAAGTCCCAGGTCTCCAGGCGGGCGGTGGCGCAGGCGCGGTCGGTGCGGGCGATGTGTTCGGCGCGGGACAGCAGGCGGGAGCCGAGGCCCGCGCCGCGGTGGCGGGTGTCGACCCACAGGTAGGTGACGTGCAGCCAGGTCGCCCAGGTGTGGCCGACCAGGCCGGCGGCCAGGTCCCCCGATTCGTCCAGCGCCCACACGTGCAGCGGGACCTCGCGTTCGCCGGGCGTGCCCCGCAGGGCCGAAAGGACCGGGGACGCCGCCGTGTTGGTGTCCCGCAGCCGGGAGCGGAGCAGATCACGTCGGCCTCTGTCGACTTCCGCCTCAATACGAAACATGCGGCACACCATAAACGTGCCGGACGGCCAGTTCTGCAAATCGACTTCCGCCGCGTGCCCGCATCCGTACTCTGTGGAGCAGCGCCGGTGGGGGCCGGTGCTGATCAGGGGGCGAGACAGACGGGTACGGCGCCCGTGGTGGGGGTAGCAGTGTCCGCAACGGCGGCGGCCGTGCGGTCGGCGTCTCTCACCGCGGGTGTCGGATCCGAGCGGGTCGTCGTTCTCCGGACCTTGGTTATCCCCTGCTCCACGCGGAGCCCGGGGAAGGGGGCTTCGTGGTTCGCATCCGAGTGCTGGTCGTCGACGACCACCGTATTTTCGCCGAGTCGCTCGCGGCCGCGCTGGCCGCCGAGCCCGACGTCGACGTCTTCGCCGCGGGCAGCGGCCCGGCAGCGCTGCGCTGTCTGGAGCGCGCGGCCGCCGAGGGCCGCCGTTACGACGTCCTCCTCGTGGACGCCGATCTGGGCGGCGCGCTGCCCGGCGTGCGCCCGGCCGTGCCCGTGCACGACGGCGACGAGGAGGGGCTGGTCGACGGGATCTCGCTGGTCGCGGGCGTGCGCTCGGCGCAGCCCGGGGTGCGGACGGTGGTCCTCGCCGAGAAGGACGATCCCCGGCGGGCCGCCCTCGCCCTGCAGGCCGGCGCCTCCGGCTGGGTCGCGAAGGACTGCTCGCTGTCCCGGCTGCTGACGGTGATCCGGGGTGTGCTGCGCGACGAGACGCATCTGCCGCCCGCCCTGCTCACCGGCGTCCTCAAGGAACTGACGGCCGCCCGCAAGCACCGCACCGAGAGCGAGCGGCTGGTGGAGTCGCTGACCCCGAGGGAACGGGAAGTGCTGCGGTGCATGGTCGCGGGGCTCGGCCGCAAGGCCGTGGCCGAGCGGCTCTTCCTCTCCCCGCACACCGTGCGCACCCACATGCAGAACGTCCTCGGCAAGCTGGGCGTCCACTCGACGCTCGCCGCCGTCGCCCTCGCCCGCAGGGCGGGAGTGGGGCCGGCCGAACTAACCGGGGATGTTGTCGAACGGGGCGGTCAACTGGCGTAGCAGGCTGGCGAGTTCGGCGCGCTGCGCGCGGGAGAGTTCGGCGAGGATCGCCCGCTCCTGCTCCAGCAGGCCCGCCAGTGCCTGGTCCGCGCGGTCCCGGCCGGTGTCGGTCAGCCGGACCAGCACGCCCCGCCGGTCGCTCGGGTCGGGCAGCCGCTCCACCAGGCCCTTCTTGGCGAGCCGGTCGATCCGGTTGGTCATCGTGCCCGAGGTGACCAGGGTCTGTGTCAGCAGTTGCCCGGGCGAGAGCTGGTAGGGGGTTCCCGCGCGCCGCAGCGCGGTCAGCACGTCGAACTCCCAGGGCTCAAGCTGATGTTCGGCGAAAGCGAGCCGGCGCGCGCGGTCCAGGTGCCGGGCCAGCCGGCTCACCCGGCTGAGTACCTCGAGCGGCTCCACGTCGAGGTCCGGGCGCTCCCGGCGCCACGCTCCGACCAGCCGATCGACCTCGTCCTCCATGGAGATCAGTGTAGTGGTTGTGTCGACATGAAGTCTCTTGATGTCGAGTCTCTTGACATCAAGACAATTCTCTCGGGAGAGTGAACGGCATGACGACACCCACCTGGGATCCCGCCCAGTACCTCCGTCACGCCGGCCACCGCGCCCGCCCCTTCGCCGACCTCCTCGCCCGCGTCCCGGACCTCCCCTCCCACCGGCCCCGCATCGCCGACCTCGGCTGCGGCCCCGGCAACGTCACCGCCCTGCTCGCCGGACGCTGGCCCACGGCCCACATCACCGGCTACGACAACTCGCCCGAGATGCTCGACAAGGCGCACGCCGACCACGAGGGCCCCACGACCGGCGGCGGCCGGCTCGACTTCGCCCCCGCCGACGTCCGCACCTGGACGCCGGGGGAGCCGTACGACCTGATCGTCTCCAACGCCACCCTGCACTGGGTGCCGGGCCACGCCGACCGCTTCGCCGACTGGATCGCGGGCCTCGCGCCGGGCGGCACCTTCGCCTTCCAGGTCCCCGACAACATCGACGCCCCGCTGCACGCCCTGATGCGCGAACTCGCCGCCACCCCGCGCTGGAAGCCCCTCCTCGGCGACGTCCTGCGCCCCGAGGACTCCGTGCACACCCCCGGCGCCTACCTGGACCGCCTAGCCCGCCTCGGCTGCGCGACCGACGTCTGGCAGACGACGTACCTCCACGTCCTGACCGGCGAGGACCCCGTCCTCGACTGGGTCAAGGGCACCGGCCTGCGCCCCGCCCTGACCGCACTCGCCGACGACCCCGAGGCCCGCGACGCCTTCGTCACCGAGTACCGCGACCTGCTCCGCGCGGCCTACCCGAGCGCCCCGTACGGCACGGTCCTGCCCTTCCGCCGGCTGTTCGCGGTCGCCGTGAAGAAGGGGGAGTGAGACATGCTCGCCGCGCTCGACCACGTCCAGCTCGCCATCCCGCCCGGCTCCGAGGACACCATGCGGGCCTACTACGCCGACGTCCTCGGCATGACGGAGATCCCCAAGCCGCCGGTGCTCGCCGCGCGCGGCGGCTGCTGGTTCCGGGCGGGGCCGGTCCACCTGCACCTGGGCGCCGAGGAGGACTTCCGGCCTGCCGGGCAGGCCCACCCGGGACTGCGGGTCACCGGCATCGAGGCCTACGCGGCCCGGCTCACCGCCCACGGAGCGCCGGTCACCTGGGACGACGACCTGCCGGGCCACCGGCGCTTCTTCTCCGCGGACCCGGCCGGCAACCGACTGGAGTTCCCGGAGCCCACGCCGGACACCGTCTAGGCCTTCCGGTGCCCTATCAGCCGCGGCTTCTGCTCCAGGCCGTCCAGCCCGTGCCAGGCCAGGTTCACCAGGTGCGCCGCGACCTCCGCCTTCTTCGGGCGGCGCACGTCCAGCCACCACTGGCCGGTCAGCGCGACCATGCCGACCAGCGCCTGGGCGTACAGCGGGGCCAGCTTCGGATCGAAGCCGCGGGACTTGAACTCGCGCCCCAGGATGTCCTCCACCTGGGTGGCGATGTCCGAGATGAGGGAGGCGAAGGACCCCGTGGACTGGGGGATCGGGGAGTCGCGGACCAGGATGCGGAAGCCGTCCGTGTACTCCTCGATGTAGTCCAGGAGCGCGAAGGCCGCCTGCTCGCACAGCTCACGCGGATGCCCGGCGGTCAGCGAGCCGGTCACCATGTCCAGCAGCCGCCGCATCTCGCGGTCGACCACCACCGCGTACAGCCCCTCCTTGCCGCCGAAGTGCTCGTACACCACCGGCTTGGACACCCCGGCCTTCGCCGCGATCTCCTCCACCGACGTGCCCTCGAAACCCTTCGCCGCGAAAAGGGTGCGACCGATCTCCAGGAGCTGCTGGCGGCGCTCGGCACCGGTCATACGGGTCCGGCGGGTCCGCCGCTGCTTGTCGTTGCCCGGAGTGCTGCTGGAGTCGGTCGCCACGGCGTCAATCATGCCGCCTCGGCCGCTTCCTTCCGGAGCCGGGAGTCTCCTTCACCGTCGTTGCGCCGCGAATCGATACGCGAGCGTGACGGCCAGCGCACGTCGTACGCCCAGCCGAGCAGTTCGAACCAGCGGATGAACCGCGCGGAGGAGTCGATCTGGCCGCGCATCACCCCGTGCCGCGCCGACGTCGGGTCGGCGTGGTGCAGGTTGTGCCAGGACTCCCCGCACGACAGCACCGCCAGCCACCACACGTTGCCCGAACGGTCCCGCGACTTGAACGGCCGCTTGCCCACCGCGTGGCAGATCGAGTTGATCGACCACGTCACATGGTGCAACAGCGCCACCCGGACGAGTGAACCCCAGAAGAACGCGGTGAAGGCGCCCCACCAGGACATCGTCACCAGCCCGCCGACCAGCGGCGGAAGCGCCAGGGACACGACCGTCCACAGCACGAACTGGCGGGAGATCGACCGGAGCGCCGGGTCCTTGATCAGATCCGGCGCGTACTTCTCCTGCGGGGTCTGCTCCTCGTCGAACATCCAGGCGATGTGCGCCCACCACAGGCCCTTGATCAACGCCGGGACCGTCTCCCCGAACCGCCACGGCGAGTGCGGGTCGCCCTCGGCGTCGGAGAACTTGTGGTGCTTGCGGTGGTCGGCCACCCAGCGCACCAGCGGCCCCTCGACCGCCAGCGACCCCATGATCGCCAGCGCGATCCGCAGGGGCCGCTTCGCCTTGAACGAGCCATGGGTGAAGTACCGGTGGAAACCGATCGTGATGCCGTGGCACCCCAGGAAGTAGAAGAACACCAGCAGGCCCATGTCGAGCCAGCTCACCCCCCAGCCCCAGGCCAGCGGCACGGCCGCCACCAGTGCCAGGAACGGCACCGTGATGAACAGGAGCAGCGTGATCTGTTCGATCGAACGCTTCTGCTCGCCGCCCAGCGTGGCGGAGGAGATGGAGGTGTCGTTGGCCTTGCGGGCTTCGTCGATCACATCGGAACTTGAGGTCATGCGCGTCCCCTGTGGGGTCTAGGGTCGTGGCAGATGCCGGGCCGCCGGAACCGGCGGGATATGGAGCGACCTTCCCTACGGTCCCGTAACCTACGGCGTCGTAAGTATGGCAGCGTGCTGTTCGGCGGCAAGAGCCCAAGAGCCTGCGCGTCCGAGTGGACACCTATCCTTGTAGTCGGTCGGACAGCGCGGTCCGCTCTGATTCCTTCCCGGACCCCTCGGCCCGTATGCGGCACCCGCCGCGCGGTGGACGGACGTCCGGGTTCCCTCCAGACGAGCTTCAACACTGCAAGGAGCCGCACCTGTGAGCAGTGCCGACGACCAGACCACCACGACCAGCAGCGAGCTGCGCGCCGACATCCGCCGGCTGGGTGACCTCCTGGGCGAGACCCTCGTGCGTCAGGAAGGCCCCGAACTCCTCGACCTGGTCGAAAAGGTCCGCCGCCTCACCCGGGAGGACGGCGAAGCCGCCGCCGAGCTGCTGCGCGGTACCGAACTGGAGACCGCCGCCAAGCTGGTTCGAGCCTTCTCCACCTACTTCCACCTCGCCAACGTCACCGAGCAGGTCCACCGCGGCCGCGAGCTGCGCGCCCGCCGCGCGGCCGAGGGCGGCCTCCTCACCCGCACCGCTGACCGCCTCAAGGACGCCGACCCCGAACACCTGCGGCAGACCGTCGAGCACCTCAACGTCCGCCCCGTGTTCACCGCGCACCCCACCGAGGCCGCGCGCCGGTCCGTCCTCAACAAGCTCCGGCGCGTCGCCGCGCTCCTGGACACCCCCGTCCTCGACTCCGACCGCCGCCGCCACGACATCCGCCTCGCCGAGAACATCGACCTCGTCTGGCAGACCGACGAACTGCGCGTCGTCCGCCCCGAACCCGCCGACGAGGCCCGCAACGCCATCTACTACCTCGACGAACTGCACGCCGACGCCGTCGGTGACGTCCTCGAGGACCTCACCGCCGAACTCGAGCGGGTCGGCGTCAAGCTGCCCGACACCACCCGCCCCCTCACCTTCGGCACCTGGATCGGCGGCGACCGCGACGGCAACCCCAACGTCACCCCCCAGGTGACCTGGGACGTCCTCATCCTCCAGCACGAGCACGGCATCAACGACGCCCTGGAGATGATCGACGAACTGCGCGGCCTGCTCTCCAACTCCATCCGCTACGCCGGAGCCACCGAGGAGCTGCTGGAGTCCCTGAACAGCGACCTCGAACAACTGCCCGAGATCAGCCCCCGCTACAAGCGCCTCAACGCCGAGGAGCCCTACCGGCTCAAGGCCACCTGCATCCGGCAGAAGCTGGAGAACACCAAGCAGCGCCTCGCAGGCGGCACCCCCCACCAGGACGGCCGCGACTACCTCGGCACCGGCGAACTCCTCGCCGACCTCCGCATCATCCAGACCTCCCTGCGCGAGCACCGCGGCGCCCTCTTCGCGGACGGCCGCCTCGCCCGCACCATCCGCACCCTCGCCGCCTTCGGCCTCCAGCTCGCCACCATGGACGTCCGCGAACACGCCGACGCCCACCACCACGCCCTCGGCCAGCTCTTCGACCGCCTCGGCGAGGAGTCCTGGCGCTACGCCGACATGCCCCGCGACTACCGGGCCCGGCTCCTCGCCAAGGAACTGCGCTCCCGCAGGCCCCTCGCCCCCACCCCGGCCCCCGTCGACGCCGCCGGCGCCAAGACCCTCGGCGTCTTCCAGACCGTCAAGAAGGCCCTGGAGGTCTTCGGACCCGAGGTCATCGAGTCCTACATCATCTCCATGTGCCAGGGCGCCGACGACGTCTTCGCCGCCGCCGTCCTCGCCCGCGAGGCCGGCCTCGTCGACCTCCACGCCGGCTGGGCCAGGATCGGCATCGTCCCCCTGCTGGAGACCACCGACGAACTGCGCGCCGCCGACACCATCCTCGAGGACATGCTCTCCGACCCGTCCTACCGGCGCCTGGTCGCGCTGCGCGGCGACGTCCAGGAGGTCATGCTCGGCTACTCCGACTCCTCCAAGTTCGGCGGCATCACCACCAGCCAGTGGGAGATCCACCGCGCCCAGCGCCGGCTGCGCGACGTCGCCCACCGCTACGGCGTGCGGCTGCGCCTCTTCCACGGCCGCGGCGGCACCGTCGGCCGCGGCGGCGGCCCCTCCCACGACGCCATCCTCGCCCAGCCCTGGGGCACCCTCGAGGGCGAGATCAAGGTCACCGAACAGGGCGAGGTCATCTCCGACAAGTACCTCATCCCCTCCCTCGCCCGCGAGAACCTGGAACTGACCGTCGCGGCCACCCTGCAGGCCTCCGCCCTGCACACCGCGCCCCGCCAGTCCGACGAGGCCCTCGCCCGCTGGGACGCCGCCATGGACGTCGTCTCCGACGCCGCCCACGCCGCCTACCGCGAACTCGTCGAGGACCCCGACCTGCCGACGTACTTCCTCGCCTCCACGCCGGTCGACCAGCTCGCCGACCTGCACCTGGGCTCGCGGCCCTCCCGCCGCCCCGGCTCGGGCGTCTCGCTCGACGGACTGCGCGCCATCCCGTGGGTCTTCGGCTGGACCCAGTCCCGCCAGATCGTCCCCGGCTGGTTCGGCGTCGGCTCCGGTCTCAAGGCCCTGCGCGAGGCCGGTCTCGACACCGTCCTGGACGAGATGCACGAGCAGTGGCACTTCTTCCGCAACTTCATCTCCAACGTGGAGATGACCCTCGCCAAGACCGACCTGCGGATCGCCCAGCACTACGTCGACACCCTCGTCCCCGACGAGCTCAAGCACGTGTTCGACACCATCAAGGCCGAACACGAGCTGACCGTCCGCGAGGTCCTCAAGATCACCGGCGAGGACGAACTCCTCGACGCCGCCCCCGTCCTCAAGCAGACCTTCGCCATCCGCGACGCCTACCTCGACCCGATCTCCTACCTCCAGGTCGCTCTGCTCAAGCGCCACCGCGACGCGGCCGCCGCCGGCGCCACCGCCGACCCGCTGCTCGGCCGCGCCCTGCTCCTCACCGTCAACGGCGTGGCGGCGGGCCTGCGCAACACCGGCTGACAGCCCCGCCGCACACACGGGTGCCCCCGCGGTCGCACGACCACGGGGGCACCCGTCCGTATCAGCCGGCTCAGCCGCGCCGCACCCGCCGGGCCACCAGATAGCCACCCGCGCCGACCAGCACCGCGGCGGCGGCCGACAGCAGGCCCACCGGAGCACCGTTGCCCGTCTCCGCCAGGTCGCCGGCGGCACCCTGGACGGACGGCGACGAGGACACCACCGGGGACGGCGAACCGGACGCCGGCGCACCCGGCACCGCACCGGACGAGGACGACGGCGAAGCGGCCGACGAGGAGCCCGGCACCGGAGCGGACGCCGACGCCGAACCGGACGGCGCGCCCGCGCCCCCCTCGGAGCCCGCGCAGTCCGTCCAGAACACCTTGTGCTTCGCCGCGCCCTTCTCGCCCTCGAAGTTCCAGAACAGCTTGTAGTGACCGTCCGGCAGCGACAGGTCCTCCGTACGGCCATGACCGCCGGTGTCCAGCGTGAGCGCGCCGGACTTCACCGTCTCGCCCTTCACGGACGCCGTCGGCGCCCAGGCCTCGATGTGCCAGTCGACCCGCTGCACGCCGTCGAAGCCGAAGGCGTCCAGGTAGAACGTGCACACGTGCGGTTCGTTGCGGCGCAGTTCCTCGCCGGTCCGGGCATCGTGGATCTTTACGGTGCCGTTGTCACCGGGAGCGGTGGCGTGAGCGGCGGTGGGGACGGCGAACAGCGCCGCCGAGGCGACGGCGGTCAGTACGCCGACGCGGGTGGGGGTGGGCATAGGGCAGTCCATCTACGCGACAGGGACGGGAAGATGTGGAGGGGGCGGTTCAGCTTCCGGCCCGGCCGGGCGCCCGGTCAATCACGAACGGACAACACACAAGTCCCCTACACACGTGAAGAACGCCCCAACCCCGTCACAGCGACACGAATGCCGCCGTCAGCAGCGCCGCACCCGCTCCGGCCAGCGCCCACGCCACCCGGATCCACCGCATCCCGCCCGCCACCACGACCGACGCCAGCAGCAACGCCCCGCCGAACGGCACCCACGCGTACAGCACACCCGCGGGACCCGACCGCACCACCTCGGCCGACCCCGGCTTCACCACCACGTCGTACGTCCGCCCCTTGCGCACCGCGACCGTCCGCTCGATCTCCACGTGCGCGCGCGCCCCGGCACCCGCGGAGGCCGGCGTGAACGGACCGGAGCAGACGTCCCCCGCGCACTCCGCCACCCGCATCGTGCCCCGCTCACGTCCCTTGGTCAGCATCACGTGCTGCGCGGTCCCCCAGGAACCCCACACCCCCGCGAACAGGATCAGCGCGGCGATGGCGCCCGTCGCCGCGACCCGCCCGAACCGCAACGCGGTCACGGAGGCCTGGCGGGCAGTGGTGGCTGAGGCAGGCATGGCGGGGATCATTGGCCATACCCCTACTGCCGGTCAACTCCGAGGAGGGACAAGACCCGACAAGTCAGGAGTTGTAGGTGCTCTGCGCCCGCTCGAGCCCCTCCGTCACCAGACACTCCACCGCATCGGCCGCCCGGTCCACGAAGTAGTCCAGCTCCTTGCGCTCCGACGACGAGAAGTCCTTCAGCACGAAGTCCGCCACCTGCATCCGCCCCGGCGGCCGGCCGATCCCGAACCGCACCCGGTGGTAGTCCGCACTCATCGCCTTCGTCATCGACTTCAGACCGTTGTGCCCGTTGTCCCCGCCGCCCAGCTTCAGCCGCAGCACCCCGTAGTCGATGTCCAGCTCGTCGTGCACCGCGACGACGTTCGCCGGCGGCACCTTGTAGAAGTCCCGCAACGCGTTCACCGGACCACCCGACAGATTCATGAACGACATCGGCTTCGCCAGGATCACCCGGCGGTTCGCCGGCCCCACCGGACCGATCCGTCCCTCCAGCACCTGCGCCTGCGCCTTGCCCGCCCGCTTGAACTTCCCCCCGATCCGCCCGGCGAGCAGGTCCACCACCATGAAACCGACGTTGTGCCGGTTCATGGCGTACTCCGGCCCGGGATTGCCGAGCCCCACGATCAGCCAGGGGGCACCTGCGGGAGTGCTCACGTCCATGTCTCCTTGATACGCGCCAGCCGCCGTCCCCCACGGGGAACAGCGGCTGACGAAACGACGACTACGAGGATCAGGCCTCGGCGACCTCTTCGGCGCCCTCGGTCTCCTCGCCCTCCACGGCCTCCTCGGCCTGCGCGGCCAGGACCTGCAGGACGACCGCGTCCTCCTCGACGGCCAGGGTCACACCGGACGGCAGGGTGATGTCCTTGGCGTGGATGGAGGCACCGGCCTCCAGGCCCTCGACGGAGACGGTGACGGCCTCGGGGATGTGCGTGGCCTCGGCCTCGACCGGCAGCGCGTTCAGCACGTGCTCGAGCAGGTTGCCGCCCGGGGCCAGCTCGCCCTCGGTCTGCACCGGGATCTCCACCGTGACCTTCTCGCCGCGCTTGACCAGCAGCAGGTCGACGTGCTCCAGGAAGCCCTTGATCGGGTCACGCTGCACGGACTTCGGGATCGCCAGCTCGTTGGTCTTGCCGTCGATGTCCAGCGAGATCAGGACGTTCGGCGTACGCAGGGCCAGCAGCAGCTCGTGGCCCGGCAGGGTCAGGTGCAGCGGGTCGGAACCGTGGCCGTACAGGACACCCGGAACCTTGTTCTCACGACGGATACGACGGGCGGCACCCTTGCCGAACTCGCTGCGCGTGGCGGCGGTGAGCTTCACCTCGGACATGCTGATCACTCCTCGGAAACAGAGACGGACGTGGTCACCCGGCCACGAACGGCCTGCTACGAAGAGCGCGTCGATAACGGATCGCCGTACCCCGTGAAAACGGGAACGGCCTCCCTCGCCGAGCAACTGCAGCAGTCTACTCGGCAGGGGAGGCCGCCTCCAAAAGGATCTTCAGCTAGCCCGCGAAGGCGAACTGCAGAAACCTCACTGCTCGTCGAAGAGACTGGTCACCGACCCGTCCTCGAACACCTCACGCACCGCACTCGCGATCGTCGGAGCGATCGACAGAACCTTGATCTTGTCCAGGTCCCCCGCCAGCTCACCCGGCGTCGGCAGCGTGTTCGTGAACACGAACTCACTCACCCGCGAGTTCTTCAGCCGGTCCGCCGCCGGACCGGACAGCACGCCGTGCGTCGCCGTCACGATGACGTCCTCCGCACCATGCGCGAACAGAGCGTCCGCCGCCGCACAGATCGTGCCACCCGTGTCGATCATGTCGTCCACCAGGACACAGATACGGCCCTTCACATCACCGACGACCTCGTGCACCGTGACCTGGTTCGCCACGTCCTTGTCCCGCCGCTTGTGCACGATGGCCAGCGGCGCGCCCAGCCGGTCGCACCAGCGGTCCGCCACCCGCACCCGGCCCGCGTCCGGCGACACGACCGTCAGCTTCTCCCGGTCCACCTTGCCGCCCACGTAGTCCGCCAGCAGCGGCAGCGCGAACAGGTGATCCACCGGACCGTCGAAGAAGCCCTGGATCTGGTCCGTGTGCAGATCCACGGTCAGGATCCGGTCCGCACCCGCGGTCTTCATCAGATCCGCGATCAGACGCGCCGAAATCGGTTCACGACCCCGGTGCTTCTTGTCCTGCCGCGCGTAACCGTAGAACGGCACGATCACCGTGATGGAACGAGCCGACGCACGCTTCAACGCGTCGATCATGATGAGCTGCTCCATGATCCACTTGTTGATCGGCGCCGTGTGGCTCTGGATCAGGAAGCAGTCGGCGCCACGCGCCGACTCCTGGTAACGCACATAGATCTCGCCGTTGGCGAAGTCGAAGGCCTTCGTCGGGACAACCCCGACACCCAGCTGCTGGGCGACCTCCTCGGCAAGCTCGGGGTGGGCGCGGCCGGAGAAGAACATCATCTTCTTCACGCCGGTCGTCTTGATCCCGGTCACAGCACAGTCTCCTCAGAGGTCTCTAAAAGCCAGCCGGCTGCTCAAACCGCCACTCGGCTGGGCGCGAGAGGCCGAATCAGCTGGTAGGGGTGCGGTTGTCCACTTATCACGGTACGCCGTGTTCGACGCACTCGTTTCCCGTCAGTCCTCGTCAGGACCCTGCCGGGACGCCGCCTCGGCCGCCTTCGCCGCCGCGCTCCCAGGACGCTTACGAGCCACCCAACCCTCGATATTCCGCTGCTGACCACGGGCCACGGCCAGCGAACCGGGCGGCACATCCTTCGTGATCACGGACCCGGCAGCGGTGTAAGCACCGTCCCCGACCGTGACAGGAGCCACAAACATGTTGTCCGACCCCGTCTTGCAGTGCGACCCGACGGTCGTGTGGTGCTTGCTCTCCCCGTCGTAGTTCACGAACACACTCGCCGCACCGATGTTCGAGAAATCACCGATCGTCGCATCACCGACGTACGACAGATGCGGAACCTTCGTCCCCTCACCGATCGACGAGTTCTTCGTCTCCACGTACGTACCGATCTTGGCCTTCGCCCCGAGACGCGTACCGGGCCGCAGATACGCGTACGGACCCACCGACGCTCCCGCACCGATCCGCGCACCGTCCGACACCGTGTTGTCCACCCGCGCACCCGCACCCACCCGGGTGTCGTTCAGCCGGCTGTTCGGACCCACCTCGGCACCCTCGCCGATCAGCGTCGCACCCGACAGCAGCGTGTTCGGGTACACCACCGAGTCCCGCTCGAACGTCACCGTCACGTCCACCCACGTCGACGCCGGATCCACGACCGTCACACCGTCCAGCATCGCCAGCGTCAGCAGACGGTCGTTCAAAATGCGACGCGCCTGAGCGAGCTGCACCCGGTTGTTGATCCCCGCGATCTCACGGTGATCACCGGCCACCGACGCACCCACCCGGTGCCCCGCCTCACGCAGGATCCCGAGCACGTCCGTCAGGTACTCCTCGCCCTGGCTGTTGTCCGTCCGCACCTTCTTCAGCGCGTCCGCCAGCAGCCGCCCGTCGAACGCGAACACCCCGCTGTTGATCTCCCGGATCGACCGCTGGGCGTCCGACGCGTCCTTGTGCTCCACGATCGCCGTCACCGCACCCGACGCCTCGTCGCGCACGATCCGGCCGTAACCGGTCGCGTCCGGAACCTCCGCCGTCAGGACCGTCACCGCGTTGCCGTCGGCGGCATGGGTCTCCGCCAGCCGCCGCAGCGTGTCCGCGGTCAGCAGCGGAGTGTCCCCGCACACCACGACCACGGTCCCGTCGACCGGCCCGCCCAGCTCCTCGAGCCCCATCCGCACCGCGTGCCCGGTGCCGTTCTGCTGCTCCTGCACGGCCGTGCGGACGCCGGGGTCGATCTCACCCAGGTGCGCGGCGACCTGCTCACGGGCGTGCCCCACGACGACGACCAGGTTCGCCGGATCCAATTCACGGGCGGCGGCCAGCACATGGCCCACGAGGGAACGGCCGCAGATCTGGTGCAGGACCTTCGGTGTGGCCGACTTCATACGGGTGCCCTCACCCGCTGCAAGAACGACGACGGCTGCCGGGCGAATGGCGCTCACGGGGTTGCCCTTCGGCTCTGGATCGGTGGGGGTGACAGCCGCAGGATACCGGGGGGGCTTGTGGCGGATATGAGTGCGGGCCCTGACGGTGCTGTCAGGGCCCGCCGGTGTTGGGCTCCCGGAGAAGGACTCGAACCCTCATTCAACGGACCAAAACCGTTTGTCCTACCTTTAGACGATCCGGGAAGGAAAGTGCGCTATGTCCGATTTGATTGATCGGCTTCGCGCACGGACTCCACTATGCCGTACCAGGAGCCCTCGATGCGACGGTACAAGTCGGCGCCTTTCAGGACTTTGATCACGAGGCAGCCGCGGTAGTTCTCGCCGGTGTTCTTGCGGACCGTCTTGGGGTTGTGCTTCTTGAGGGTCGTCTTGTTGAAGGAGGACCGGTCGGCGCCGACAAGGGCGGCCCAGTACTGTTCGGCGCCCGACACATCGGCGTTCTCATGGATCATGACGGTGTACCTGAGGCGCTCGCGTTCCACCTCCATGAGGTCGAGCCAGGCGAGAAACACCTTGATCATGCCGGGATCGCTGTTGACGAAGGTGACGTTCTCCCGGCGGTCGTAGGGCTTGTCCTTGGCGCCCTCGGACCAATAGAGCCCGACGCCCACCAGGAACAGCTCTCGAGGTGTCAGGTCGCCGATGGCCCGTTTGGCGGCACCCTTCGTGTGCTGCCGTTCCTCTTCCCTGATGCGCAGCGTCGCTTCCCAGCCTTTCCTGGCGATGGCGGATGCCTCCTCGCGGCTGCGCTTGCGCTCCGGTTTCGGCAGGTCCCGCACCCACAACGAGACCGAGCTCCTGGAGCAGCCCAGCGCCGCCTGGATCCGGTCGTAAGTCCACCCCTGGAGGCGCAGTTCCCGGGCCTTCTCCCGGAGGTCGTCCTTGGCGTTCGGGCGTTTCGTCCATTCCGGGGGCGGTTCGCCCTTCACGAGCTGGTTGAGGATGTCGTTGTTGAAGACCTTCAGCTCGTCGCGGATCTGCCGGAGGCTGTGCCCCTCCCGGCGCAGTGCGACCGCTCGCTTCCGCAACGTTTCGAAGTCCTCGTACCTGCCGTTCCTGCCCGGTGAATGTGTCATAGGCATACCGTCCGGGCGGAATGATCGGCTCCGGGGTCGAACGGGTGGGGTTCAGCTGTTCGAGGGATTCCGGCGGGTTCAGGTGTCATTCGATTACGGAGTGTGGTGTGTGGAGGTAGGTGAAAGTCACCGGAAATGGCACGGCCGCCGCCCGTAGGCTGGAGGCATGACCACGACGGGGGAAGAGCGCACCAGGGCCCTGACCGGCCCGTGGTGGTGGGCCAGGTGGCGCAGTGCGGTGCTCGACGGGAGTCTCGCGCTGGTGTCGGCCGTGGAGTGCGGTGCGGAGGGGATTCCGTTCGCCCGGGACGCGGGTGTCCCGGTGTCGGTGGGGATCGTGTTCGGGTTGGTCGCCGGCTCGGTGCTGCTGGTGCGCAGGAAGTGGCCGATCGCCGTCGTGCTGGTCGCGATCGCGATCACGCCGGCCCAGATGGGCTTCCTGATGGGCATCGTGGGGCTGTACACGCTGGCGGCGTGCGAGCTGCCGCGGCGGATCATCGTGGCGCTGGCGGGGATGTCGCTGGTGGGCACGATGATCGTGACGTTCGTGCGGGTGCGGCAGGACATGGCGCGGGGTGATCTGACGCTGGGCGACTGGTTCGTGCCGTTCGCCTCGATCACGACGTCGCTGGGGCTGACGGCTCCGCCGGTGCTGCTCGGTCTGTACGTGGGTGCGCGGCGCCGGTTGATGGAGAGTCTGCGGGAGCGGGCGGACTCGCTGGAGCGGGAGCTCCAGTTGCTCGCGGAGCGGGCGGAGGAGCGGGCGGAGTGGGCGCGCAACGAGGAGCGGACGCGGATCGCGCGGGAGATGCACGACGTGGTCGCGCACCGGGTGAGTCTGATGGTGGTGCACGCGGCGGCGTTGCAGGCGGTGGCGCGGAAGGATCCGGAGAAGGCGGTGCGGAACGCCGCGCTGGTGGGGGACATGGGGCGGCAGGCGCTGACGGAGCTGCGGGAGATGCTCGGGGTGCTGCGGGCCGGGGAGGACGCGGTGCGGCGGGCGGCGGCGGTGCCGTTGGCGGCGGTGGGGGTGGCCGCGGCGCGGGCGGCCGGGGCGGCCGACGAGGAGGGGCCGTGTCTGTCGGAACTGGAGGAGTTGGTGGGGCAGTCGGCCGCGGCGGGGATGGTGGTCGATCTGTCGGTGGAGGGGGAGGTGCGGTCGTATGCGGCGGAGGTGGAGCAGACGGCGTACCGGGTGGTGCAGGAGGCGCTGACGAACGTGCACAAGCACGCGGGGGGCGCGAAGACGTATGTGCGGCTCGCTCATCGGGGCGGGGAGATCGCGATGCAGGTGGAGAACGGGCCGCCGCCGGAGCCGGGGTCCGCGTCGGCGGCGGGGTTGCCGTCGGGTGGTAACGGTCTGGTGGGGATGCGGGAGCGGGTGCTGGCGCTGGGCGGGGTGTTCGTGTCGGGGCCGACGGATGTGGGGGGTTTCCGCGTGTCGGCGGTGATTCCGGCGGTGTGAGGGGTGCGGCCGGCGTGGTGTGTGCCGGGTGTCGCCGCCCTCGGCCGAGTCGGGTGCTGCCGGTGATCGGCGTGCCCGGGTGCCGGGCGGTGTCAGGTGTCCGGTGTCAGGCGGTGGTGAGGCGGGCGGGTATGGCGCCGGCGACGAGGGTCGACAGGGCCTGGTCGATGTCGGGGCCGAGGTACCAGTCGCCGGTGTGGTCGAGGGCGTAGACGCGGCCTTCGGTGTCGATGGCGAGGAGGGCGGAGGTGTCGGTCTCCTCGCCGAGGGGGGTGACCTCGGTGCCGAGGGCGCGGCCGAGGTCGCCGAGGGTGCGGGCGAGGTGGAGGCCGTGCAGGGGGTCGAGGTGCAGGGTCGCGGGGGCGACCTGGCGGCCGGGGCCGGTGGGGGTGATGTGCAGTCCGCCGAACTCGGCCCAGGCTTCGACGGCCGCGGGGAAGACGGTGTGCTGGTGTCCGGCGGGTGAGGTGTGCTCGCGCAGGGTGTCGGCCCAGTACTCCGCTTGCTTTATGTCCCAGCGCCCGGGTTGCCAGCCGGCGGCGCGGAGGGCGGCGTCGACGGGGACGGGGAAGCGGGTGGTGGAGGTGCGGTCGGGGTGCATCTGCCCTTCGATCGTCGTGCGTGTGGTGCGTGTGGTGCGAGGCGTTTCTCGTCGTGCGGGGTTCCGGGGGCTCAGTCGTCGGCGGCGGGGTCGACGACGCGGACGCCGAAGTGGGCGCTCAGGGCGGTGCAGGCGCGGCAGGGGGTGGCGAAGTTCCCGTGGAGGGGGTCGCCGTCCTCGCGTATACGGCGGGTGGTGAGTTTGGCCTGTTTGAGGACTTTGCGGGCTTCGCCGTTGGTCATGGGCTTGCGGGCGGCGCGTTTGCTGCGGGCGGCGTCGGCGGCGGTGATGTGCCGGGAGATGAGGATGGTCTCGGCGCAGCGGCCGGTGAAGCGGTCGCGCTGGGCGCTGGTGAGGGTGTCGAGGAAGTCCTGTACGAGGGGGTGCAGGGCGGGGGGCTGGTCGCCACGGGCGGCGGTGCCGGTGAGGGTGGTGCCGCGGACGGAGAGGGCGGCGGCGATGGTGGGGAGGATGCCGTCGCGGCGGTGGTGGAGGGCGGGAGCGGGGGGTGTGGGGGGGCCGCTCCAGCCGATGCGCGGGTCGCCGGCCCGCACGTCGGTTCCTCCGGTCTGCATGGCGTTCATGTGCGTTTTCCCTCCCCGGGTGTGCCCCGAAGGACACAGAGTGCCAAATGCCGTGGCTGGTGCGGAAGCTGGGGCGGCGCGACACGCCCGGGTCGGGTTATGCCGTCACGTTGGGGTGACGGCTGGTCACGGAAGTGGAGGCGGGATGTGGCGGGGTGGGACGGCGGGCCGGTGACCGGTGTGCGCGTACCGCTTAGGCTGTCGGCATCCGCGATCGACACCGCCGTTCAGGCCAGAGAGAACGCCGCAGGGGGCAACCGCCATGACGACAGGTCGGCTCGGGCAACAAGCCGCGCCGCCGAACGCGGCTTATGCCGGGCAGGTCGTGCACTTCCCGGATCCGGTTCGGGCGGCACGTCACCCGAGAGGGGTACGGGTCGATGAGCATGGTTACCCGGATTTCTCTGCGTACGCGCGCGCGGCGGCGGAGATCGCCGATCCGCCGGAGGGTTTCGGGGTCGACGAGCTTCGGCTGACGGACTATGTGTCGGCGAACGCGGCGTTGGCCGCGGCGGGGCACGAGTTGTGGGACACGGTGCCGGATGTGGCGACGCCGCACGGCTGGACGTGGCATCACGTGGTGGGTTCGCGGAGGCTGGAGCTGGTTCCGGTCGATGTGAAGGCGCTGCTGCGGCATCACGGCGGGGTGGCGACGACGCGCGTGGATCACGGCAAGCGTGGCACGCGGCCGTTGCAGGAGACGCGTCCGGCGCACTTCGGGCTGCCGAAGTCGGGTGTGGCGGTGACGGAGTCGCAGGTGCAGGGCGTCGAGGAGGAGCTGGGGTATCGCCTTCCGGGCGCGTACCGGTCGTTCCTGAAGGCGGCGGGCGGCTGCGCGCCGGTGGGTGCCGCGCTGGACGCCGAGCTGGGGCTGTTGCTGGATCAGCCGTTCTTCACGGTGCGGGACGAGGCCGCGGTCAACGACCTGGTGTACGTCAACAAGTGTCTGCGTGACCATCTGACGAAGGACTACCTGGGCGTCGGTTTCGTGCAGGGTGGTCTGCTCGCCGTCAAGGTGCGTGGTGAGCGGCTCGGTTCGGTGTGGTTCTGCGCGTACGACGACGCGCGGGACGTGGACGCGTCGTGGTCGCCGGCGGAGCGGGTGGAGCGGTTGCTGCTGCCGTGCGGTGACGACTTCGACGCGTTCCTGTCGCGGCTGGCGGGTAATCCGCCGGAGTTGGAGACGGTGGCGAGTCTGATGGTGGACGGCGGTTTCGCGCGTGCCGTTCCGGTGTCTTCCGTGCCGGTGGGGGAGTGAGCTGCGAGCGATGGTGACCTTTGCGCAGGCGCAGGAGCGCGCCGAGGAGTGGATCAACGGTGACGTGCCCGTCTACCAGCATCGTGAGGTGCGGGTGCGGGAGTTCGAGCTGGGCTTCGTGGTGTGGGGCGAGGACCGTGCGGAGGGGCCGCGTTCGGACGCGGGCGGGCAGCGTCTCGTCATCGCCCGGGACAGTGGTGAGGCGACGTTGTGGCCGGCGCTGCCGGTGGGTGAGGTGATCCGCCGGTACGAGGAGGAGTACGGGCGCGTCGACGAGGTGCGGGACGCGGTGCCGGCGCCGGCCCGGGTGGATCTGAATCAGACGTCGTTCCTGCTGACTCCGCCGGAGTGGTTGCAGGAGGCGGCGGACAAGCTGGGTATTCCGGATCGCCGGTCGGGGGAGTCGTCGGGCGCCGCGGCCGCCGCCGCGGATTCCGGTGCTCTCGCTGCCGGTTCGGGTGCGCTCGCCGAGACGCAGGCCGGGGTGCCGGCGGCGGAGCCCTCGGACGCGGTTCCGGGGATGCCGGCCGGTGCGGGTGCGGCGGGTGGTGTCGGGAGCGGTGCCGTGTGGCCGGCTGCCGGGTCGGGCGCCACGCCGGGCGCGGGGGTGTCCGGTGCGCCGGGTGCGCCGGGTGCGCCTGCCGGTGGGCCTGTTGCGCCGGGTGCGCCTGGCGGTGGGCCCGTTGTGCCGGGTGCGCCCGGCGCGCCGAGTGCGCCGGAGGCGCCCGCGGGGGCCACGCCGTGGGCGGGTACGGACACCAACGCGGATTCCGGTGAGGATCGTTCGGTGCCGTTGCCGGCGACGGTGTTCGCGCCGCCGCTGAGTGACCCGGACGGCGGTGTGCCGCGGCCGCCGGCCGCCGCGCCGGACGCGAAGACCGCGCTGATGTCGGGGGGCAGTGCGCTGCCGCCCACGGCGGTGGCGCCGGCGCTGGCCGCCGAGGGCCGGCCGGGAGCGCCGGACGTGCCGCCGGGTGCGCCCGGGACTCCGCCTGCTGCTCCGCCCGCCGCTCCCGTCGTGCCTGGTGCGCCGGGATCCGGGCCGGGTGCCACGCCTCCGCCGCCTCCGGGCATGCCGTCGTACGGTCATCCGCAGCCGCCGGCGGGACCGGGCACGCCCGCGCCGGTCGCGGGACCGGGCGTCAGCGCGCCGCCTCCGGGTGCCACGCCTCCGCCGCCCCCGGGTGCGCCGACGTACGGCTATCCGCAGGCGCCGGGTGCGGTGCCGGACGTGCCGCGGCCGCCGGCCGGTCCGGAGCGGCCGCTCCCGCCGAACGCCGGGGACATCGCGGACGCGGCGACGAGCAAGGCGGCGCCGCCGCCGCGCAAGCCGCGCGCCGGGCTGGGCACGCCGCCTCCGCCGCCGGGCGCTCCGGGTACGCCGGGCGCGCGTCCGGGGAGTATGCCCGCGCCGGGTGCTCCGGGCGCGCCCGCGGGCGGGTACGTGCCGACGCAGCTGGTGTCGGCGCTCGGCCCCGAGGGCCCCGGTGCTCCGGGCGCTGCTCAGCCGCCCGGTGCGCCGGGTGTTCCCGGGGGTACGCCGCCCGGCGACGCCCCCCACGCGGCCACGGTGCTGGCCACGCCGGGCATGCCGCTGCCTCCCGCCCCCGGTGCCCCCCAGCCTCCGGGCGCCCCTGGTGTTCCCGGCGCGCCCGCTGCCCCGGGTGCCCCCGGCGGTGGGCGTGGTGCGGTGCACCACGCGGAGACCGTGCTGGCGGCGCCGCCGGTGGGGGGCCCGGGAGCGCCGCCTCCGCCTCCGCCTCCGCCGCCGCCCGCGGCCGGCCCGCCCGGCATGCCGCCGGGTGCCCCGGGCGTTCCGGGGCCGATGGGCGCCCCGCAGCCGCAGCCGATGCCGCAGCAGCCGATGCCGCCGGGTGCGATGCCGCCGCCGGGTGGTCCGCTGCCGGGGCAGCCTCCGGCGTACGGCTATCCGCAGCAGGGGCAGCCGACGGTGGGTCCGGGGTATCAGGCGGTGCTGCGGTACCGCGCGCAGGACGGTTCGGAGCAGCAGCTGATCCGGCGTTCGGCCCCGGGCACGCCGCATCCGGAGTGGCAGATCTTCCATGAGCTGCGGGCGATGAACGTGCCGCCGGACCAGGTGCTGGAGCTGCACACGGAGCTGGAGTCGTGCGAGCTGCCGGGGGCGTACTGCGCGCGGATGATCCGGGAGCAGTGGCCGCAGGCGCGGATCACGAGCATCGCGCCGTACGGCACGGACCACGCGAGCCGGCAGCAGGGCATGCGGCAGTTGCTGGCGCACCAGGGTGAGCTGCACCAGGTCGCCGACGGCCCGGCCCGGCCGGCTCCGGTGCGGGCTCCGCTGCCGCCGGTGCAGCCGGCGCCGCCGGTCCCGCCGGAGGTCATCGGGCAGGAGCTGGCGGCGGCGTTCGGGCCGGGGGTCTTCCGGTTCGAGCAGCAGGCGGTGTCGCGGCAGGGTGTGCCGCCGGTCGTGGCGCACACGCTGGTGGTGGCCGGGCTTCCGGTGGACCTGGGTCCGTTCTTCTGGGCGCAGGCCCAGCCGGGCCGTCCGGTGCCGACGCTGGCGGAGCTGGCGGCGGAGCGCGGGGTGCAGCCGGCGCCGGACGCGGGGTCGTACCTGGTGATGGGTACGGACTTCGGCCGGGCGGTCTGTGTGCAGTACGGGACGGCGAACATCGTGGCCGTTCCGGTGGAGGCCGGGCCCGGGGGTGCTCCGGTGCCGCCGCAGTTCGTGAACACCGGTCTGCCGGAGTTCGCGCGGTGCCTGGCGCTGCTGGGGCGGATGTGGCGGCTGCGGCACGGGCTGAACCAGGAGCAGGCGGGCCGCTGGACGGTGGACTTCCAGGCGCAGTTGGCCGCTCTGGACCCGGCGGCGCTGGGTTCGCCGGAGAGCTGGTGGTCGGTGCTGCTGGAGCAGATGTGGGACGGGCTGTTGTAGCCCTTGCCCGCCGAGGCCCGCTTCTGTCATGCCCTTCACGCGTGTGCGTGGAGGGCATGAGTGTTTTCGCGCGCGTCGTCGCGTGAGATTTCGGCCGTGACGTCTCTGCGGAGTGTCGTGTTATGCATACTTACGCCCGGTCTAGCAGGATATGCGCTAAATCATTATGTCGTGTATGTCCGGCGGAAAGGGGCTCCCAGGGTGAGCAGCGCATCGACGACGCCGTACGGCCTGGAGACCGTCCGGGGGCGCGGCTACCGCCCCGATCAGGTCGACACCTATCTGGAGGCGCTGTCGCAGGACCGGGACGCCGCGTGGGAGCGCGCCGCGCGGCTGACCGTGCTCGCCAAGGACATGGAGGCGGAGGCGGCGCGGCTGCGCGAGACGGTCGGGGAACTGGTGCCGCAGACGTACGAGTCGCTGGGGGAGCGGGCGGCGCACCTGTACCAGCTGGTGCTGCGGGAGGCAGCCGAGGTCCGCGAAGGTGCGCGGCGGGCGGCGCAGGAGGAGATCGCCGAGGCCGAGGCCTACGCCCTGGACGTGCACCAGGCGGCCCGGGAGGCGGCGGACGCGCTGCGCGAGGAGGCCGTGGAGCATGCCCGCCGGCTCGTCCTCGCCGCGCGCGCGGAGGCCGACGAGCTGCGGATCGGCGCGCGGCGCGGAGTGAAGGAGCGGCGCGGGGAGGCGCTCGCCGCGCTGCGTGAGGTGCGCGAGCGCATCGACGGACTCTCCGCCGAGCAGGCCGGGCAGCAGGCGGAGCGGCTGGCGGCGGTGCGGCGCGAGGAGGCCGAGCGGCTGGTCGCGCTGGAGGCCTGCCAGGCCGAGCGGATCGCCGGCGCGGAGGCCCGGGTCGCCGAGGCGGAGCGGGCGCTCGGCGAGGCCGAGGAGGCCGCGCGCCGCTGCGAGGAGCAGGCGCGGGTGCGTGCCGTCGAGATCGTCGACGAGGCGCACACGGAGGAGAAGCGCATCGCCCAGGAGACAGAGCGGGTGCTGCGCGAGCACAGCGAGATGTGGGACGAGGTCCAGACGCACATGGACTCCGTGCGCAACAGCCTCCTCACCCTGACCGGCAGGGTGGAGCAGGAGCAGGGGGTGGCGTCCGGGGCGGGGCTGCGCGAACCGGAGGACACCCCCTGACGCGGCGGCGGTGCGTCGCGTCGCGCCGGCTCAGCCGCCCCTGCGGACCGCGCCCGCCAGGATCCAGCCCTCCACCGCCTCGTACTGGCGCCGCTGTTCCTCCGCCTTGCGGCGGCCGGAGGCGACCGTGCCCAGCCAGCCGAAGAAGAAGCCGGCCGGGATGGAGACGATGCCGGTCGTGGTGAACGGAAACCAGTTGAAGTCGGCGCCGGGAAAGGCCGATACGGGCGAGCCGGAGACGAGGTTGGTGCCCGGCATGAGCAGCAGCACGGCCAGGGAGCCGCCGAGCAGGGTGCCCATCAGTCCGGCGCGGGTGTAGCGGCGCCAGAACAGGCTGTAGACGAGGGCGGGGGCGAGCGCGGAGGCGCCGAGGCAGAAGGAGAGCGTCACCAGCGGCTGCAGGCTGTGGTGCTGCACCAGGGTGGCCAGCAGGATCGTGGGCACTCCGACGGCGAGGGCGGAGAAGCGGGCCAGGGCCATCTCCCGGCGGGCCGGCATCTCCTGTACCCGGGCGGCGAACACGTCGTGGGCCAGGGAGTTGGCGCAGGCGAGGATCATCCCGGCGACCGAGGCGAGCAGGGTCAGGAAGAGTGCCGTGGTCACCAGGGTGAACAGGAAGCTCTCCGTCGTGGACACGTCCACGCCGAACGCCGCCCGTGAGCCCAGCAAGTAGGCGGTGTTGCCCTGCTTGTCGGCCGCCGCGATCGCCGAGCGGCCCACCAGGGCCGTGGCGCCGAACCCGACCACCGTGATGACCAGCACGAACAGGGCCACCAGCGACACCGCCCAGGACAGCGAGCGGCGCACCTGACGGGCGCTGGAGGCGGTGTACATGCGCATGGTGATG
Organism: Streptomyces sp. NPDC047869; assembly: GCF_040704065.1. Taxonomy (NCBI): domain Bacteria; kingdom Bacillati; phylum Actinomycetota; class Actinomycetes; order Kitasatosporales; family Streptomycetaceae; genus Streptomyces; species Streptomyces sp. NPDC047869. The sequence goes on along the minus strand of NZ_JBEYRK010000006.1, from coordinate 109,749 downwards.
TGCGGCAGGCAGGCGCCGCCGAGGACGATGGTCAGCTCGGAAGTGATCATGTCCAGGCGGGCGCCCGGGTGCCCGGCGAACTGCAGCCCGGAGTGGAGGAAGGCCGGACCGGCGCCGCTCTGCCGTGCCGCGGCCTGGAACAGGGCGCCCGGGTCCCAGTCGAAGCGGTGCAGGATCAGTACGGCGACGACGGCGCCGGAGCCGAGCAGCATGACGATCTTCAGGATCTGGATGAGGGCGGTGCCCTTCATGCCGCCGATCGCCGCGTAGGCGATCATCAGGGCGCCGATTCCCACGACACAGCCGGTCTTCAGCGACTCGTTGGAGAAGCCCAGGATGAACGCGATGAGCTGTCCGGTGCCGGCGAGCTGCACCAGCATCAGCGGCAGCAGCGAGGCGATCGTCACCACGCAGGCCGTGATCCGCACGGCGCGGCCGGGCATCCGGCGGGCCAGCGCGTCGCCCATGGTGAACCGGCCCGCGTTCCGCAGCGGTTCGGCCAGCAGGAACATCAGCAGCAGCAGCGACAGGGCGGTGCTGAGGGCGAGTACGACACCGTCGTAGCCGCACAGGGCGATCACTCCGCCGGTGCCGAGGACGGTCGCCGCGGAGATGTAGTCCCCGGCGATGGCCAGGCCGTTGCGCAGCGGGGACAGGGTGCCGTAGCCGGTGTAGAACTCGTCGAGGTCGTCGCGGTCCGGGCCGGTCATCACGCACAGCAGCAGGGTGAGGGTGGCCACGGCGGAGAAGGCGACCAGCGACATGGCCTGGGCGGAGCCGCTGAAGCCGGAGACGTCCGGCGCGAGGGCGCGGGCGGTCACCGGATCGCTCCCCGCCGCGCGTCCAGTTCGGCCTCCTTGCGGATGCGGTCGGCGAGCGGGTCGACATGGCGGCGCGCGGTGTGCTCGTACAGGGCGATCGCCAGCCAGGTGACCGGGAGTTGCAGCAGGGCGAGCAGCAGGCCGGCCGGGATGCCGTCGGCGAGGTCCCGCGTCATGACGTCCGGGGCGTACGCGGACAGCACGAGGAACAGCGTGAAGTAGCCGAGTGCGGTGAGGGTGGCGGTGCGCCGCTGCCAGCGGTAGGCGCCGCGCAGCAGGCGCAGGTCGCTGTGGTGCCCGAGGGGTTCGCGGGCCGGGGCGCGGTGCGGGCGCGGCGGTTCGGGGGGTACCGGCTGCCAGGGGTAGGTCGGGTACGACGGGGAGTGCGGCGGGTCGTAGGACATCCCGGGGCTCCTTGCGTGGCTCGGGTCCGTGGCGGCGGACCGCAGGGAGGTAGGGGGTGGGGAAACGGAGTGACGCACGCTACTCGGGGGTGTACGGCCGCGTGGGCTTTTCACCGAACTGGCCGGTCGGTATGCGCTTACTGCACCGAACCGTGTCCCGTCCGTGTTGTTACCCGCGTTAACCAGGGCGTTCGCGGGGCGGCACCCCGCACCGTCCGCCGGTGTGAAGCCGCGCTGGGCGCCCGTGACTTGAACCTGACGCGACGGCAGGGTGGAGCCTTTCCGGGGCGGAGGGTGGAGCGGACCCCGAGCGCGTCTCCACCCGACGGTGGACGACCCCTAGGGGTATCTCCGTACTGCGGGTCGGGGAGGGTTCGTCCCGGCGGAGGACGAGGAACGCCCACCGCCGTCCTTAACCTGGCTTTACGCCGCCGGGGGGCGGCTGACCGAACCGGCGGGGGTGGGGTTTTCCCCCGCACAACAGGGGGCTTCGCACCAGCGCGCGGCACGCCCGCCGCACGCCAGACTCGGCGTCGTACCCGGAACAGGCGCACCGCGACACCGGGGCGCACCCACCGACCTGTCGACCGACATAGGAGACGTACCGTGACATCGGCTGTGACCATTCCCAGGCACGGGGGCACTGGAGGGCCTACGGCCGTTGCCGCGCGGGCCCGGCAGGTCGTCAAGGCGTACGGGTCCGGCGAGACCCGCGTCGTGGCGCTGGACCACGTCGACGTGGACATCGCCCGCGGCCAGTTCACCGCGATCATGGGCCCCTCGGGGTCCGGCAAGTCCACCCTGATGCACTGCCTCGCCGGCCTGGACACGGTGACGAGCGGTCAGATCTACCTGGACGAGACCGAGATCACCGGCCTGAAGGACAAGAAGCTCACCAAGCTGCGCCGGGACCGCATCGGGTTCATCTTCCAGGCGTTCAACCTGCTGCCCACGCTGAATGCGCTCGAGAACATCACGCTCCCCATGGACATCGCCGGCCGCAAGCCGGACCGGGCGTGGCTGGACCGGGTCGTGGAGACCGTCGGGCTGGCGGGCCGGCTCAAGCACCGTCCCACCCAGCTCTCCGGCGGCCAGCAGCAGCGGGTCGCCGTGGCCCGCGCGCTCGCCGCCCGCCCGGAGATCATCTTCGGTGACGAGCCGACCGGAAACCTCGACTCGCGCGCGGGCGCCGAGGTGCTGGGCTTCCTGCGCCGCTCGGTGACCGAACTCGGGCAGACCATCGTGATGGTCACCCACGACCCCGTCGCCGCCTCCTACGCCGACCGCGTGCTCTACCTCGCCGACGGCCGGATCGTCGACGAGATGCACCAGCCGACGGCCGAGCAGGTCCTGGACCGCATGAAGGACTTCGACGCCCGGGGGCGCACGTCATGACCGTGCTGAAGACCTCGATGCGCAACTTCTTCGCCCACAAGGGCCGGATGGCGCTGTCGGCGATCGCGGTGCTGCTGTCGGTGGCCTTCGTCTGCGGGACGCTGGTGTTCACGGACACGATGAACACGACGTTCGACAACCTGTTCCAGGCGACGTCGTCGGACGTGCAGGTCAGCGCCAAGGACTCGTCCGACACCGGCGAGACCACCTCGGGCACCGGCAAGCCCCCGGTGATGCCGGCCTCCGTGGTCGGCGAGGTGCGCGGGGCGGAGGGCGTCGGCAAGGCCGAGGGAACGGTCTTCTCCACCTCGGTGACCGTGGTCGACCACGACCTCGACAAGCTCTCGCCCACCAGCGGCGCCCCGACCGTCGTCGGAAGCTGGAACGACAACGACGCCCGCACCATGAAGATCACCTCCGGTACGGCCCCCAAGGGGTCCGGCCAGGTCATGGTGGACGCCGACACCGTCAAGAAGCACCACCTGAAGATCGGTGACGAGATCGGCATCATCACCGTCGTCGGCACGCACCACGCGCGCGTGTCCGGCATCGCCACCTTCACCGTCACCAACCCCGGTGCGGCGATCTTCTACCTGGACACGGAGACCGCCCAGCGGACCCTGGTCGGCCGGACCGGCGTGTACACCAACGTCAACGTCACCGCCGCCAAGGGCGTCACCGACGACCGGCTGAAGAAGAACGTGGTCGCCGCGCTCGGCCGCGGCTACAAGGTGCAGACGGCCAAGGAGATCGCCGACGCCAACCAGAAGCAGCTTCAGGGCGTGCTGAACGTCATGAAGTACGCGATGCTCGGCTTCGCCGGTATCGCCTTCCTGGTCGGCATCTTCCTGATCATCAACACCTTCTCCATGCTGGTCGCCCAGCGCACCCGTGAGATCGGTCTGCTGCGGGCCATCGGCTCCTCCCGCAAGCAGGTCAACCGGTCGGTGCTCATCGAGGCCCTGCTGCTCGGCGTGATCGGCTCCGTGCTCGGTGTCGGCGCGGGCGTCGGCATCGCCGTCGGCCTGATGAAACTCATGGGCCAGATAGGCATGCACCTGTCCACCGACGACCTGACGGTCGCCTGGACCACCCCGGTGCTGGGCCTGCTCCTCGGTGTCGTCGTCACCGTCCTTGCGGCCTACCTGCCCGCCCGGCGCGCCGGCAAGGTCTCCCCGATGGCCGCGCTGCGCGACGCGTACGCCCCGGCCGACGCCAAGGCCGGGGTCGTCCGGGCCGTCATCGGCCTGGTCCTGACCGGCGCCGGTACCGCGAGCCTGTTCGCGGCCGCCACCGCCGACCAGGCCAAGGGCGGCTCCGGCTGGCTGGGGCTCGGCGTCGTGCTCACCCTCATCGGCTTCGTCGTCATCGGCCCGCTGCTCGCCGCCGGCCTGGTCCGCGTCCTCGGCGTGATCATGCTGCGGATCTTCGGCCCGGTCGGCCGGATGGCCGAGCGCAACGCGCTGCGCAACCCGCGCCGCACCGGCGCCACCGGCGCCGCCCTGATGATCGGCCTGGCCCTGGTGGCCTGCCTGTCGGTGGTCGGCTCCTCCATGGTGGCCTCCGCCACCGACCAGCTCGACAAGACCGTCGGCACGGACTTCATCATCCAGAACGACAACCAGGGCGGCCTCATCAACCCGCAGTCCGTGCGCGCCGTGAAGAACACGCCGGGCCTGGAACGGGTCACCGAGTACAAGCTCCTGGACGCGTCCCTGACCACCCCGGACGGCCAGGTCTCCAAGAAGGAGACGATCAACGCGGCCGACCCGACCTACGCGCGGGACCTGCGCACCGAGACGGTCGCCGGCACGCTCGCCGACGCCTACAAGCCCGACTCGATGTCCGTCTTCGAGGGCTTCGCCGAGAAGCACGGCATCAAGCTCGGCTCCACGGTCTCCGTCGACTTCAAGGACGGTTCGACGGCCAGGCTGACGGTCCGCGCGATCACCAGCGACGAGGCCGTCGTCGACAAGGGCGCCATGTACGCGTCCATCCCGACGGTCGCGAAGTACGTGCCCGCCGACCGGATGCCGCTGGACATGCTGGTGTTCGCCACCGCCAAGGAAGGCCAGCAGGACGCGGCCTACAAGGCGCTGAAGTCGGCCCTGCACCAGGACCCGAGCCTGACGGTCCGCGACCAGACCGACTACAAGCAGGCCCTGAAGGACCAGATCGGCCAGCTGCTCAACATGATCTACGGCCTGCTGGCGCTCGCGATCATCGTCGCCGTCCTCGGTGTGGTGAACACCCTGGCCCTGTCGGTGGTCGAGCGGACCCGGGAGATCGGCCTGATGCGGGCCATCGGCCTCTCCCGCCGGCAACTGCGCCGCATGATCCGCCTGGAGTCCGTGGTGATCGCGGTCTTCGGCGCCCTGCTCGGTCTCGGCCTGGGCATGGGCTGGGGCGCGACCGCCCAGAAGCTGCTGGCACTGGAGGGCCTGAAGGTCCTGGAGATCCCCTGGCCGACGATCATCACGGTCTTCGTCGCCTCGGCCTTCGTGGGCCTGTTCGCCGCCCTGATCCCGGCGTTCCGGGCGGGCCGGATGAACGTACTGAACGCCATCGCGACCGAGTAGCCACCCCGGACGGGGGACACGGGGGCACGGGGGGCCCGGCGCCGAGAAGTCACGGGGGACTTCTCGGCGCCGGGCTTTGTCATGCGGGGAGGACCCGGACGTCGTACTTCGGGATCCAGGCGTTGCGGGTGACGATCGTCAGGCCTTCAGTAGCGCCGCCTCCCTCCACCGGGCCAGCGTGTTCACTCCGACGGGTGACAGGGGCCCGGGCGACGTACCCTGGGAACCCCGGCCCGCCCCGCGTGTCGGGCGGTTCGCGTTGCCCATACCCGGACGGAAAGCCTCTTCATGAGCCTGCACGGTCTGCTCGACGCCGTAGTCAAGGACCCCGCCCTCGCCGAAGCGATCGAGGCGGCGGCGGACGGCAACCGCATGCACGTCGACCTGGTCGGCCCCCCGGCAGCCCGCCCCTTCGCGGTCGCCGCCCTGGCCCGCGAGACCGGCCGGCCGGTGCTCGCGGTCACCGCCACCGGGCGGGAGGCCGAGGACCTGGCCGCCGCCCTGCGCACCCTGCTGCCCCCGCAGACGGTGGCGGAGTACCCCTCCTGGGAGACGCTGCCCCACGAGCGGCTCAGCCCGCGCAGCGACACCGTCGGGCGCCGCCTCGCCGTACTGCGCCGCCTCGCCCACCCCAGTGCCGACGACCCCGAGACCGGCCCTGTCTCCGTCGTCGTCGCCCCCGTGCGCTCCGTGCTCCAGCCGCAGGTCAAGGGCCTCGGCGACCTGGAGCCGGTGTCCCTGAGAACGGGCCGGAGCGCCGACCTGAACGAGGTCGTCGAAGCCCTCGCGGCCGCCGCCTACGCGCGCGTGGAACTGGTGGAGAAGCGCGGCGAGTTCGCCGTGCGCGGCGGCATCCTGGACGTGTTCCCGCCCACCGAGGAGCACCCCCTGCGCGTCGAGTTCTGGGGCGACGACGTCGAGGAGATCCGCTACTTCAAGGTCGCCGACCAGCGCTCCCTGGAGGTCGCCGAGCACGGTCTGTGGGCCCCGCCCTGTCGCGAGCTGCTGCTCACCGAGGACGTGCGCACGCGCGCGCGTGCCCTCGCCGAGGAACACCCGGAGCTGGGCGAACTGCTGAACAAGATCGCCGAGGGCATCGCGGTCGAGGGCATGGAGTCCCTCGCCCCCGTCCTGGTCGACGACATGGAGCTGCTGCTCGACGTGCTCCCCGGTGGCGCCATGGCCGTCGTCTGCGACCCGGAGCGGGTCCGCACCCGCGCCGCCGACCTCGTCGCCACCTCCCAGGAGTTCCTCCAGGCCTCCTGGGCCGCCACGGCGGGCGGCGGCGAGGCGCCCATCGACGTCGGCGCCGCCTCCCTGTGGTCCATCGCCGACGTCCGCGACCGCGCGCGCGAGCTGGGCATGATGTGGTGGTCGGTCTCCCCGTTCGCGGCCGACGAGCAGCTCGACGCGGACACCCTCAAGCTCGGCATGCACGCCACCGAGACCTACCGCGGCGACACCGCGCGTGCCCTCGCCGACACCAAGGGCTGGCTCGCCGACGGCTGGCGCACCGTCTACGTCACCGAGGGCCACGGCCCGGCCGCCCGCACCGTCGAGGTGCTCGGCGGCGAGGGCATCGCCGCCCGCCTGCACGCCGACCTCGGCGAGCTGAGCCCCTCCGTGGTGCACGTCGCCTGCGGCTGCATCGACTACGGCTTCGTGGACCCGGCGCTGAAGCTGGCCGTCCTCACCGAGACCGACCTCTCCGGCCAGAAGGCCTCCGGCCGCGACGGCGCCCGGATGCCGGCCCGCCGCCGCAAGACCATCGACCCGCTCACCCTGGAGGCGGGCGACTACATCGTCCACGAGCAGCACGGCGTCGGCCGCTACATCGAGATGGTGCAGCGCACCGTGCAGGGCGCCACCCGCGAGTACCTGGTCGTGGAGTACGCCCCCGCCAAGCGCGGCCAGCCCGGCGACCGCCTCTACATCCCCACCGACCAGCTCGAGCAGATCACCAAGTACGTCGGTGGCGAGGCCCCCACCCTGCACCGCCTCGGCGGCGCCGACTGGACCAAGACCAAGGCGCGCGCGAAGAAGGCCGTCAAGGAGATCGCCGCCGACCTGATCAAGCTCTACAGCGCCCGCATGGCCGCCCCCGGCCACGCCTTCGGCGCCGACTCGCCGTGGCAGCGCGAGCTGGAGGACGCCTTCCCCTACGCGGAGACCCCCGACCAGCTCACCACCATCGCCGAGGTCAAGGAGGACATGGAGAAGTCGATCCCCATGGACCGCCTGATCTGCGGTGACGTCGGCTACGGCAAGACCGAGATCGCGGTGCGGGCCGCCTTCAAGGCCGTACAGGACGGCAAGCAGGTCGCCGTGCTCGTCCCCACCACCCTGCTGGTGCAGCAGCACTTCGGGACGTTCTCCGAGCGGTACGCGCAGTTCCCGGTGAGCGTGAAGGCCCTCTCCCGCTTCCAGACCGACACCCAGGCCAAGGCCGTCCTGGAAGGCCTGAAGGAAGGCTCGGTGGACGTCGTCATCGGCACCCACCGCCTGTTCGCCTCCGAGACCAAGTTCAAGGATCTGGGCCTGGTCATCGTGGACGAGGAGCAGCGCTTCGGCGTCGAGCACAAGGAGCAGCTGAAGAAGCTCCGCGCCAACGTCGACGTCCTGACCATGTCCGCCACCCCGATCCCGCGCACCCTGGAGATGGCGGTCACCGGCATCCGGGAGATGTCCACCATCACCACCCCGCCCGAGGAGCGGCACCCCGTCCTCACCTTCGTCGGGCCGTACGAGGAGCGGCAGATCGGCGCCGCCGTCCGCCGTGAACTGCTGCGCGAGGGCCAGGTCTTCTACATCCACAACCGGGTCGAGTCCATCGACCGGGCGGCGGCCCGCCTGCGCGAGATCGTCCCCGAGGCGCGGATCGCCACCGCGCACGGCCAGATGTCGGAGTCCGCGCTGGAACAGGTGGTCGTCGACTTCTGGGAGAAGAAGTTCGACGTGCTGGTGTCGACCACGATCGTCGAGTCCGGCATCGACATCTCCAACGCCAACACCCTCATCGTGGAGCGCGGCGACAACTTCGGCCTGTCCCAGCTCCACCAGCTCCGCGGCCGCGTCGGCCGGGGACGGGAGCGGGGCTACGCCTACTTCCTGTACCCGCCGGAGAAGCCGCTGACGGAGACCGCGCACGAGCGCCTCGCCACCATCGCCCAGCACACCGAGATGGGCGCGGGCATGTACGTCGCCATGAAGGACCTGGAGATCCGCGGCGCCGGAAACCTCCTCGGCGGCGAGCAGTCCGGGCACATCGCGGGCGTCGGCTTCGACCTGTACGTCCGCATGGTCGGCGAGGCCGTCGCCGACTACCGGCGGCAGTTGGAGACCGGCGAGATCGAGGAGGAGCCGCCGCTCGAGGTCAAGGTCGAGCTGCCCGTCGACGCGCACGTCCCGCACGACTACGCCCCCGGCGAGCGGCTGCGCCTGCAGGCGTACCGCGCCATCGCCTCCGCGAACTCGGAGGAGGACGTCAAGGCCGTCCGCGAGGAACTCACCGACCGCTACGGCAAGCTGCCCGAGCCGGTGGAGAACCTGCTGCTGGTGGCCGGGCTGCGGATGCTCGCGCGCGCGTGCGGCGTCGGCGAGATCGTGCTGCAGGGCAACAACATCCGCTTCGCGCCGGTGGAGCTGCGCGAGTCGCAGGAGCTGCGGCTCAAGCGGCTCTACCCGGGCACGGTCATCAAGCCGGCCGCGCACCAGGTCCTCGTCCCGCGGCCGAAGACCGCGAAGGTCGGCGGCAAGCCGCTCGTCGGCCGCGAACTGCTCGGCTGGGTCGGCGAGTTCCTGGCCTCGGTCCTGGGGTCGTAGGAAGTCCTGGGCGCGGGGCGGGAGGGCGTGACCTCCCGCCCCGCCGCCGTGGTGCGGTGGCCGACGGCGGAGCGCCGAATTTCGCGGTGATCGTCCCGGTTGCGGCCCTGTCACCCCTTTGAGCCCCATCTGCTGTGCGCCGAACGCCCGTTACGGTGGACGCGGACAGGATCCGCCCGCACAGCGGGGCGGACAGGGCGAGCGAGGGGGACGCACCGTGACGCGTCTGAGGGGCGGGGCGGTCGCCGCGGCGGTCGTCATGGCGGTCTCCGTGGCGGGCTGCAAGAGCGCTGAGATCGGCGGGTCCTCCGGCCCCCAGGAGAAGGCGCGCGGGGGAGCGGCCCTGGCCGCCGCCGACTCGCTGACAGTCAAGGGGCGCGCCCCCAAGACCGGGTACTCCCGCGAGCGTTTCGGCTCCGCCTGGGCCGACACCGACTCCAACTCCTGCGACACGCGTGACGACATCCTCAGACGCGACCTGGAACAGGTGAGGTTCACCGACGGGGACTGCAAGGTCTCCTACGGCCTGCTGAAGTCGGACCCCTACTCGGGCAAGGACATCACCTACCGGCGCGGCCGCAGCCAGGTCGACATCGACCACCTCGTCGCCCTCTCGGACGCCTGGCAGAAGGGCGCCAAGTACTGGGAGCCCAGCAAGCGCATAGCCCTGGCCAACGACCCGCTCAACCTCCTCGCGGTCGACGCGAGCGCCAACCGCGGCAAGGGCGACGGCGACACGGCCACCTGGCTGCCGCCCGCCAAGGGCTACCGCTGCGTCTACGTCGCCGCCCAGGTGGCGGTGAAGAAGAAGTACGGCCTGTGGGTCACCGCCGCCGAGAAGGCCGCGATGAAGAAGGTGCTCGCCACCTGCCCGGACCAGAAGCTCCCCACGGGCGGCAACCCCACGAACGCCCCGGAGCGCTTCAAGGCCCGGTGACCGGCAATTCGGTTTCTCGGGGCGTTCCGCACCGCCTACGGTGACCCGCATGGACGTGAAGGTGAGCAGCGTCGCCGAGCGGCCCGACCGGCTCCCGGCGGTGTTCGAGATGGCCGACACCTGGCCCGAGTTCGTGACCAACGACCCCGTGGGCAACGCCCACTACGGCCGCATCCCCACCGAACTGCCCGAGTACGCGCTGTTCGCCGAGGACGGGCGCGGTGAGGTCGTCGCCCATGCCTTCAGCGTCCCCTTCTCCCTCGCCGCCGAGGGCCGGGGAACCCTGCCCGCCCGCGGCTGGGACCAGATCCTGCTGTGGGCCTTCTCCGACCTGCGCCGCGGCACCCGCCCCGACACGGTCAGCGCGATCTCCGTCGTCATCGCCCCGCACGCCCAGGGGCAGGGCCTGTCCGCCCGGATGCTCTCGGCGATGCGGGACAACGCCCGCGCCCGCGGCTTCGGCGAGGTCGTCGCCCCCGTCCGCCCCAGCGCCAAGCACCGCGAACCGCGCACCCCGATCGCCGAGTACGCCCACCGGGTCCGCCCCGACGGCCTGCCGGAGGACCCGTGGCTGCGCGTGCACGCCCGCGCCGGTGCCACCATCGACTCCGTCGCCACGGCCTCCATGACCGTCGGCGCCTCCCTCGAGGAGTGGCGCCGCTGGACCGGGCTGCCATTCGACACCCGGGGGGACGTCGAGGTGCCCGGCGCGCTGGTCCCGGTCCACTGCGAACCGGAGCGCGGGTACGCCGTCTACGTCGAGCCCAACGTGTGGATGCGGCACCCGCTGTGACCCGGCGCCGGGCCCGGCCCGGACTCAGCCGCCCAGGGCGTCCAGGTCGATGACCTTCCCGGCGGGCTTCCGCGCCGGTACGGGCTTGTCGTAGTCGCTGAAGGACAGGTGCACCGGCTCCTTGGCGCCGGCCGCGCTGTCGACCTGGAGCAGATACGGCTTGCCCTCGGTCGCCACGTACAGCGTGTAGCGGTCCTTGCCGTCCTTCTCGTGCAGCACGATCGCCGGGGTGCCGCCGACCGTGGTGGTCTTCCCGCGGGTGGCGTCCGAGCTGACGTCACCCGCGCCGGCCAGCACCGAGTTGAGGTCGCAGAAGCCCGCGATGTCCTTGGCGTCCTGGCCCTTCACCGCCATCTTGGTCCACTTCCCGGCCAGCATGTCCACCGCCGCGTCGGTGTCGGCCTTGGACTCACCCTTGCTCTGGGCGCGCAGGAACGCCTCGTCGTACTTCATGTAGACGGTGCTCCCGGTCTTGACCAGGTCGGCCTTGCCCTGGCCGCCCATGCTCATCGTGCCGGCGCACTCGCCCTTCTTGTCCAGGGCCATGTCGAGCCCGATGGTGCCCGTGCTCTCGTCGTCGGCGACATCGCCCTTCATCCGCAGCGAAGAGGCCCCGGTGGTGGCCTTCAGCGCGCGGTCGGCGATCTCGCCGCCGCTCAGCCCGGCGAACGGGCCCTCCGGCTTGCTGTCCGCCTTGTCCTGCCCCGGCAGACAGCCGGTGATTCCCGCGGTGGCCGCGGCGATGAGACAGAGGGCGGCAAGTGCGGTTCGGCGCATGACAGTTCCTTGCTGGGTGAAGTGGGATGAGATGTGGTGACGAGTGGAACGGTGCGCCGTGCGGTGCGGTGCGTGGCGCGGTGGTCGCCCGGTGGTGGAGCGGTGCGGTGGTGAACGGGGCGGCGGTCAGGCCGTCTTCTTCCAGTTCCCGCAGCCGGTCGTCTTGAAGTAGGCGTCGCCGGCGCCGACGGTGACGACGGCCGTGCCCTTCACGTTGTTGTTGGCGATGATCGAGTCGAGCCCGTGCTCGGCGTCCTTGTCGCGCTCCCAGTAGCAGGAGTCGTCGCTGTTGCCGGCCGACTTGTAGGTGCCCGGCGCGATGTCGGTGCCGACCTTGAACATGCCGCCGTCGCCGTCCATGGCGGAGGCGGGCGACCCCTTCGCCTTCGCGGCGACGGCCTCCCAGTCCGCGCAGCCGTGCGACTTGAACAGCTTGTCGCCGGCCTTGACGGTGACGTAACTGGTGCCCGAGACGTTGTCGTTGGCGAGGATGGAGTCCATTTCGCCCGAGGCGTCCTTGGCCCGCTCCCAGTAGCACATGCCGTCGGTGTTGCCGGTGGTGCGGTAGGTGCCGGGCTTGATGTCGGAGCCGACCTGGAACTCGCCGTCCCCGTCGAAGGCGGCCTTCTTCTTCGCCGCCGCCTTGCCGCCGGCTTCCTTCCCGGCGCCCTTGTCCTGCTTCGAGCCGGGCCGGTGCGCGGCGGACGCCGAAGTGTCCTTGCCGCTGCCGGAACCGCCGTCCTTGCTGTCGTCGGCGTTGGCGGACACGGCGGCGATGACGGCGACCCCGACGACTGCGCCCAGCGCGATCTTGCCCATACCCATGACGGAACCCCTCCCCGATGCGGCGACCGCCCCCTCCGGCTGGCCGCTCGTTCGCTGGGTCAATAAGATCAGAGCTTGTGAACCGAGTCAACACGGTTCACAGATTCTCGGCAGTACACGTTCGTGAAGCCGTGGATCTTGTGTACGCCGGTATGCTCGGCGCACAACGGGACGAGGGGAGCGGGGCCGGTGCAGGACAACGCGACAGAGGTGACCGCCGCCGGTATCGCGCGGCTCGCCGGTGTGGGCCGGGCCGCCGTCAGCAACTGGCGCCGCCGGCACGCCGACTTCCCCAAACCGGTCGGCGGCACCGAGACCAGTCCGTCCTTCGCGCTCGCCGAGGTGGAGGCATGGCTGCGCGAGCAGGGCAAGCTCGCCGAGGTCCCGTTGCGTGAACGCGTCTGGCAGCAGCTCGCCGGGCATCCCGAGGGCCCGGTCACCGCGCTGGTGCACGCGGGCTGCGTGCTGCTGCTGATCCATGAACGCCCCACCGTCTGGCTGGACGTGAGCGCGGGCTCCGACGAACGTCTGGCCGCGATGCTGCCGGGCGCGCTGGAGCAGGTGCTGGCTGTGAACACCTCGCCGCCTGTGAACACCGGCGCCCCCGCTCACACTCCGCCGTCCACTCACACCCCGCCCGCCGCCCCCACCCCCGCGCTGCACACCCCGACCGGCCCCCAGCTCCTCCCCTCCGCCCCCCTCCTGCGCGGCGCGGCCGAACTGGCCGCCGAGACGGGGGCGCGGCAGACCTTCGAGTTCCTGCTGGGCCGCCACCTGGACGCCAACCCACGCCAGTACACGCTGACCCCGGCCGACCTCGCCCGGCTGATGGCCGATCTCGCGGGCCCCGTCCGCACCGTCCTCGACCCGGCCTGCGGCACCGGCGCCCTGCTGCGCGCCGTCGACACCCGCCCCGGCCAGGAGCTGTACGCCCAGGACGGCGCCCCCGACCTCGCCGCCCTCACCGCCCTGCGCCTCGGACTGCAGTCCCGCGCCACCGTGCACGCCGCCGTCGGCGACACCCTGCGCGCCGACGCCCACCCGGAGCTGCGCGCCGACGCCGTGCTGTGCCACCCGCCGTTCAACGAGCGAAACTGGGGCCACGACGAACTCGCCTACGACGCCCGCTGGGAGTACGGCTTCCCGGCGCGCACCGAGTCCGAGCTGGCCTGGGTGCAGCACGCGCTGGCCCGGCTGGCCGACGGCGGCACCGCCGTCTTGCTCATGCCGCCGGCCGCCGCCTCCCGCCGCTCCGGGCGCCGGATCCGCGCCGATCTGCTGCGCCGGGGCGCGCTGCGCGCCGTCGTCGCGCTGCCGGTCGGGGCGGCGCCGCCGTACAACATCCCGCTCCACGTGTGGGTGCTGCGCCGGCCCGACCGGACGCCCGCGGCGCCCGAGGTGCTGCTCGCCGACACCGGGCGGTTCGCCGGTGAGGCGCGCGGCGGCCCCGACTGGCAGGCGGTGCGGGAGGCCGTGCTCGACGCCTGGCGCGCCTTCGAACGCGCCGGGCGGCTGGCGGAGCGGCCGGGGCTGGCCCGGTCCGTGCCGGTCATCGAACTCCTCGACGACGACGTCGACCTGGCCCCCGCCCGCCACCTGCCGCCCGCGGCGGCCGCCGACGGCGCGGAGCAGCTCACCGCGGTGCGCGAGCGCCTCGGCGAGACGCTGCGGCTGACCGCAGACCTCACCCCGCCCCCCGCCGACCCGGCGCCCCCCGTGCGCTGGCCGCTCACCACCGTCGGTGAACTCGCGCGCGGGGGCACGCTGGTGCTGCGCACCGGCGGGAACGGCGGCCGCGCGCGCGTCCCCGTCCTCACCGACCACGACGTGCTCGCCGGAACGGCGCCCTCCGGGATGCTGCCGGAGAGCGACGAGGAGGCCGTGCTGACGGAAGCCGGCGACGTCGTCGTGCCGGTGCTCGGCGGCGGCACGGTGGCGCGCGTGATCGGCGAGTCGACGCGGGGCGCCGCCCTGGGCCGCAACCTGGTGCTGCTGCGGCCCGATCCGGCGGCGCTGGACCCGTGGTTCCTCGCCGGCTTCCTGCGCGGTACGGCCAACCACCGCCAGGCCAGCAGCTATGCCTCCACGGCCACCCGCCTGGACGTGCGCCGTCTCCAGCTGCCCCGGCTCCCGTTGGACGAACAGCGGCGCTACGGCGCGCGGTTCCGCGCCCTCGAGGAGTTCGAGCGGGCCGTGCGGCACGCGAGCCGGCTCGGGGAGCAGTTGGTGCGCGGGATGTACGACGGACTCACGGACGGTACCGTCGCGCCGGATTGACGGTGCTCCCGGACAACGGTTCGGTACAACCCGGACCGCTTGTCCGTGCCGGGCCATATGCTCGAAGCGACCATCGCACGAGTGGCGTCAGCCCGGCGGAGCACACCGGGCGGACAGGTACGCCCATTTCAGGCATCAGGAGCAGCCATGCAAGGCCACGGCTACGTACAGCCGGTGAAGCAGCCGCCGCACCCCGCGGGGCTGGTCTTCCTGCGCGTGCTGTTCGTGGCGGTCGCGGTCCTCAGCATCGGCATGCTCGCCTGGGTGATGCTGCTGCGACTGGCCGCCGTCACGCGCAGGTCGCTGGACTGGGGTCTGTTCGTGGCGCTGCTGGCCGCCGACATCCTCAGCATCGTCCTGCTGGGCAGCGAGCCCGGCGACGAGGTCCACACCACCGGTGGTTACCTGGGCGTCCTGCTGCTCCTGGGCGCCCTTGCGGCCGCGCTCGTGTACTACCTCGTGGCGGAGATCCGGCACTACCAGAGGCTGCGGCAGGCGTACGCCGGCGCCGCGGTGTCCGGGTACGGCTACCCGCCGCCCGCGACGCCGTACAACACCGCGGCCACGTCGCAGACCCCCGTGCCGGCGACGCCCCCGGCACACCACACACCCGTACCCGCGACGCCCCCCGCGCACCACACGCCCGTGCCGCAGCACCCGCCGGTCGCCCCGCCGCAGCAGCGCCCGGCACCCGCCCGTATCGACCAGGTGCGTGCCGAACTGGACGAGCTGAGCGACTACCTGCGCCAGCACGACGGCCACCACGACGGCGACGGCGTGCGGGACGCCGGCCACGAGGGCGGACGGTGAGCGTGGCGGCGGGACGTGTCGTCGCCGGCCGCTACGAACTGTCCACGCTCATCGGCCAGGGCGGCATGGGCCAGGTGTGGACGGCGTACGACCAGCGGCTGGACCGGCGGGTGGCGGTGAAGCTGCTGCGCCCCGACAAGGTGGCCGGGCAGGAGGCGGACGAACTGCGCCGCCGCTTCGTGCGCGAGTGCCGGGTGACCGCGCAGGTCGACCACCCGGGCCTGGTCACGGTGCACGACGCGGGCAGCGAGGGCGAGGAGCTGTTCCTCGTCATGCAGTACGTCGACGGCGCCGACCTCTCCGACCATCTCGCCGAGCACGACCCGTACCCCTGGCAGTGGGCGGTGGCGGTGGCCGCGCAGCTGTGCGCCGTGCTGAGCGCGGTGCACGCCGTGCCGATCGTGCACCGCGACCTCAAACCGCGGAACGTCATGGTGAAGCAGGACGGCACGGTCACCGTCCTCGACCTGGGCGTGGCCTCCGTCATGGACACCGACACCACCCGCCTCACCCACACCGGCTCCCCGATCGGCTCGCCCGCCTACATGGCGCCCGAGCAGGCCATGGGCGGCGCGGTCGGCCCGTACACCGACCTGTACGCGCTCGGCGTGCTGATGCACGAACTGCTCAGCGGTGACGTGCCGTTCGCGGGCTCCACCGCGCTCGGCGTGCTGCACCGGCACCTGTACGAGCCGCCGCTGCCGGTGCGCCGCACCCGCCCGGAGGTCCCCGAGGCGCTGGAGTCGCTCGTCCTGCGCCTGCTGGCCAAGGACCCGCAGCACCGGCCGGACTCCGCGCAGGAGGTGTACGAGCACCTGGCGCTGCTGCTGCCCGCGCGCGGCATGCCCACCGGTGCGCCGCTGGACCCGACGCGCCCCTTCCTGCGGCCGCACGCCCCCTGGCCGGACCGCGCGCGCACGCCCGCGCCGCAGCCCGCCCCCGTCGCGCCCGCGCCGCCCGCCGCCGGGAAGCCCGACGTCGCCGCCGCCGTGGACGAGGTCAAGCGCCTGCTCGGGGAGGGCCGCATCACCCAGGCCGTGGACATACTCGGCGCGATCCTGCCCGCCGCGGCCGAACAGCATGGCGAGCGCTCCCCGGTGGTGCGCACCCTGCGCAAGCAGTACGCGGCCACCCTCCTGGACGACGGCCAGTACCGGCGCGCCCTGCCCGAACTGCGCCGCCTCGCCGACGAGCGCGCCGCCGAGGCCGGGCAGGCCGACCCGCAGTCCCTGCGCTTCCGCTACGAGGCGGCCCAGTGCCTCGAACAGCTCGGCGAACCGGCGGCGGCACTCGCCGAGTACCGCGCGCTGCTGCCGTACTACGAGAACCAGTACGTTTCCGGTGATCCGCAGCTCGCCCATGACGTGCGCCGCCGCATCGGCCACCTGCTGCTCGCCCTCGGCGACCGGCCGGCCGCCCACGACACGCTGGCGCGGCTGCTGGTGGACGTCGAGCGTTTCCGCGGCCCCGGCGACCCGCTGGCCGCGGAGATCCGCCGGACCCTGCAATGGCTGGGGCAGGTGCGCGGCTAGTCTTTGCCCTCGCCTGGGAGATTCTTGTGCTCTACAAGGGCTTGGGTTTCCCGAACGCATGACCGGCGCGGGATAGGTTGCGGTTCGTTTTCGCCACGCACTTTGCGAGCAGGGGTGGGGTTCCATGGCAGGTCATCGGCAGTCCAAGAGGCGCAGGTACATCACGTGGGCCGTGGCGGCCACGGCCGTCGTCGCCGGCGGGGGCATCGCCGCGCAGACCTCGATGGCCGCCACGGCCTGGCCCGCGCAGAAGACGTTCACCGGCCGCGCCTTCGACACCTGCACCGCGCCCTCCAAGGCGACGATGAAGGCCTGGCACACCGGCTTCTACGGCGCGGCCGCCGTCTACGTGGGCGGCCGGAACCGCGGCTGCACCCAGCCCAACCTGACGTCCTCCTGGGTGACCTACGTCAGCGGCCTCGGCTGGAAGCTCGTCCCGATCTACGTCGGCGCCCAGCCGCCCTGCCAGACCAGCTCCAACCCGGAGAAGCTCACCGCGTCCACCGCCGCCTCCCTCGGCACCAGCGACGCCAAGGACGCCGTGGCCAGGGCCGCCGCGCTCGGCATGAAGGCCGGCAGCGCGATCTACCTGGACATGGAGCCGTACGACGTCACGAACAAGTCCTGCAACGACGCCGTGCTCACCTACGTCCGCGCCTTCGACAAGGAGCTGCGCGTCAAGACGTACCGCGCCGGCTACTACGGCTTCACCAGCTCCAGCGCCAAGGCCATCGCCACCGCGAGCGACAAGACCGACCTGCCGGGCAACCTCTGGTACGCGCTGTGGGACAAGAAGAACACCACCACCTCGGACTGGCCCTGGGGTTCGACCCAGTTCACCAACCACAGCCGCGCCCACCAGTACATGGTCAACAGCAAGGAGTCGCACGGCGGTGTCACGCTCACCGTCGACCGTGACGCCTGGGACGCGCCGGTGGCCATCACCGGCTGACCCGTCCCCCGGCCCGGGGAGGCACCACGGTGCCCGAAGCACGTGCGAATCGTTGGTCGAATGGGTTGGCCACAGGCTGCCCACTGCCTAACATCGATCACCGCAAGACTTTGTGCACCGCCGCACAAGCTCCCCTGGAGGTCTCCTTGCACCGCCGCCGTCGCACCGCGCTCCTCCTCTCCGCCGCGATCGCCGCCGCGGCACCCGCCCTCACCGCCTGCGGAGGCGAGGCGCACCCGGGCGCCGCCGCGGTCGTGGGAGGGGAGCGGATCACCGTCGCCCAGCTCGAGGGCCGGGTCAACGAGGTACGCCGGGCGCAGCGCGCGGCGGTGCGGGACGAGACCCAGTACCAGCAGGTCCTCGCCTCCACCGGCAGTCTGACCCGCGACACCCTGCACAACATGGTCCTGGACCAGGTCCTGCACCGCGCCGCGCAGGACGAGGGGATCACGGTCACCCGCAAGGAGGTCTCCGGGATGCGGGCCGGCCTGGAGCAGCAGGCCGGTGGCGCCAAGGGCCTGGAGACCGCCTGGCTGCAGAAGTACGGCATCGCGCCCGGCCGCCTGGACGACAACCTCCGGCTCCAGCTCGAGGCGCAGAAACTCGCCGCGAAGCTCGGCTCGGACACCACGCAGCCCGCGTTCTGGAAGGCCCTGTCCCGGGCCTCCCAGGAACTCCACGTCGACCTCAACCCGCGCTACGGCGCCTGGGACGTGCGCAAGAGCGGCCGCGTGGACGCCAAGACGCCCTGGGTGCGGGAGGCCACGGCGACGGGGGCGCAGCAGCCGGCGTAGCGGGCGGTCGGCGCTCCTGTGCCGGGGCGCCGGAGCGGGTACGGCAGGGCCCGACGGGGACCGGTCGGTCATACGATCACACGTTGCCCCCGGCCCTGTGGACAACCGATCCCGTCCCTCTTCCCCGTGGGTTACGTTCGGATGGTGAACGCAACCAGTCCCGAAGCCGCCCCCGGCCGCATCGTCCTGCTCACCACCAGCCACCGCGTCGCGCCCGGCCTGCTGTCCTGGCCCGCCTGGCAGGCGCTGCGCACCGCCGACGCCGTGCTGTGCGCGGACGGCGCCCATCCGCAGCTTCCCTATCTGCGGGAGGCCGGGATAACGGTGGCGGAGGCGGCGCCCACCGCGCAGGAGCTGCTCGACACCTGCGCGGGCGGGCGGACGGTGGTCGTCGTGGCCACGGGGGAGGGAGAGCCCGCCCTCACCGACGGCCTCGCCCGCCTCGCCGGCTCCGGACGGTTCCGGATGCCCGAGCTGGAGCTGCTGCCCGCCTCCTACGACCTGCCCGGCGCCCGCCTCCTCGACCTCGTCCAGGTCATGGACCGCATCCGGGTCGAATGCCCCTGGTCGTCCCGGCAGACCCACCTGGGCCTGGCGAAGTACGGGATCGAGGAGGCGTACGAACTGGTCGAGGCGATCGAGGCCGGCGACCGGGAGGAACTGCGCGAGGAGCTGGGCGACGTCCTGCTCCAGGTCGTCTTCCACTCCCGTATCGCCGAGGAGGACCCGGAGGCGCCGTTCTCCGTCGACGACGTGGCCGGCGGCATCGTCGCCAAGCTGATCCACCGTCACCCGCACGTCTTCGGCGACGAGACGGCCGAGACCCCGGAGGACGTCAAGGAGCACTGGCTGCGCACCAAGGCCGAGGAGAAGCGGCGCACCTCGGTCACCGAGGGCGTACCCCTCGGCCAGCCCGGCCTGGCCCTCGCCGCCAAGCTCGCCTCCCGCACCCGCACGGCGGGCCTGGAGGTGCCGCTGCCCGAGGGCGAGGGCATCGGCTACGAGCTGCTGGCCCTGGCGGTCCGCGCCGAGTCCGCCGGTGTGGACCCGGAGGCGGCCCTGCGCGCGGCGGCGCGGGTGTACCGGGACGCGATACGGGCGGCCGAGAGCTGACACCCGCGCCGCGGAGCAGGCGTCCGTGACCGATACCGTCGAGGAGTGACCGACCAGCCCGCCCCGCCCAGCACCGCCCCGGAACTGTTCACCTGGGAGTTCGCCGCCGACCCCTACCCCGCCTACGCCTGGCTGCGCGAGCACGAGCCCGTGCGCCGGACGCGGCTGCCCAGCGGGGTCGAGGCCTGGCTGGTAACCCGGTACGCCGACGCCCGGCAGGCCCTCGCCGACCAGCGGCTGAGCAAGAACCCCGCGCACCACGACGAGCCCGCGCACGCCAAGGGCAAGACCGGTATCCCGGGTGAGCGCAAGGCCGAGTTGATGACGCACCTGCTGAACATCGACCCGCCGGACCACACCAGGCTGCGCAGGCTGGTCAGCAAGGCGTTCACGCCGCGCCGGGTCGCCGAGTTCGCGCCCCGGGTGCAGGAGCTGACCGACGACCTCATCGACCGGTTCGCGAGGACGGGCTCCGCCGACCTCATCCACGAGTTCGCCTTCCCGCTGCCCATCTACGCCATCTGCGACCTGCTCGGCGTCCCGCGCGAGGACCAGGACGACTTCCGCGACTGGGCCGGGATGATGATCAGGCACGGCGGAGGACCGCGCGGTGGGGTCGCCCGGTCGGTGAAGAAGATGCGCGGCTACCTCGCCGAGCTGATCCACCGCAAGCGTGCGGCACTGCCGGCCGAGCCCACCCCGGGCGAGGACCTGATCTCCGGCCTGATCCGCGCCTCCGACCACGGTGAGCACCTCACCGAGAACGAGGCCGCCGCGATGGCCTTCATCCTTCTGTTCGCCGGCTTCGAGACGACCGTCAACCTCATCGGCAACGGTACCTACGCCCTGCTCAACCACCCGGAGCAGCGCCACCGGCTGCAGGACTCCCTCGCCCGCGGCGAACAGGGTCTGCTGGAGACCGGTATCGAGGAACTGCTCCGCTACGACGGCCCGGTCGAGCTGGCCACCTGGCGGTTCGCCACCGGGCCGCTGACCCTCGGCGGGCAGGAGATCGCGGCCGGCGACCCGGTGCTCGTCGTCCTCGCCGCCGCCGACCGGGACCCGGAGCGGTTCGCCGGTCCCGACGTCCTCGACCTCGCCCGCGGGGACAACCAGCACCTTGGCTACGGCCACGGCATCCACTACTGCCTCGGCGCCCCGCTCGCCCGGCTGGAGGGCCGGACCGCGCTCGCCACGCTCCTCACCCGCCTCCCCGACCTGCGGCTCGCGGCCGATCCGGCCGACCTGCGCTGGCGCGGCGGGCTCATCATGCGCGGGCTGCGCACCCTGCCCGTGGAGTTCACCCCGGCCAAGGAACAGCCCGTACAACCGTAAACATGACGGGCGTTCAACTTTGTGATCTTCATGTGATCTGTGCGGCATGAACTTGTGACAAGTGATCGTGTGCCTATACGTTCACCCATCAACGCGGCCCGAGCATTGGGTGCCGCGTCGCTCCCGCTGTCGCACGAAAGGCTTCCGCATGCTCTCCGGGAACGGTCGTCACCGTCGCCCCCGTCAGGCTCCGGCTCTTCTCGTCGCGGCCGGAGTGACCGGCTCCGCCATCGCCATCCCGCTCCTAGGTGCCGCTAGCGCCAACGCGGCCGACGGCACGACCTGGGACAAGGTCGCCGAGTGCGAGAGCGGCGGCTCGTGGAGCGCCGACACGGGCAACGGGTACTACGGCGGACTGCAGATCTCCCAGGACGACTGGAACGCCTACGGCGGCACCAAGTACGCCGCCACCGCCGACCTGGCGAGCCGTTCCCAGCAGATCGCCGTCGCCGAGAAGATCCTCGCCGACAAGGGCACCACGCCCTGGACCACCTGTGCCCTGCTCTCCGGCCTGACCTCCGACTCCGGGTCCCTGGACGTCGACACGGGCGTCGGAGGCTCCGGGAAGTCCGGCTCGGACCATGGCGGGTCCGGCGACTCCTCCGGCTCCACGGACTCGTCCGATTCCGCCGGTGATCCCGACTCGTCCGGTCTGCCGGATTCCACCTCCTCGCCCGACTCCTCCGACTCCGGCTCCGACTCTTCCTCGGGCTCGGCCGGCAAGTCGTCCCCGGGCGCGGGCAAGAGTGCCGGCTCCAAGGGGTCGGACACGGGCACGGGCACTCCCGAGTCCGACGAATCCACCTCGCCGCGCGCCGAGGAGTCACAGGGGAGCGAGTCCGCGACCCCGGACCCGGTCGTGGAAGACTCGGACAATTCATTGCAGACCGGCGGTTCTTGGAGCCTCGTCGACACCGGAGCACTCAGCAGTGGCGGACGTCACCGCGGCGGCAGTGCGGACGAAAGCGTGACAAACGGTCAGAGCGCCTCCTCGTCGGGGAAGCACGCCTCCCGCGGGACGGACACCTACACCGTGCATGAGGGCGACACCCTCGCCTCCATCGCCGACTCCCTTGACGTGGACGGCGGATGGCACGAGCTGTACGCCCGGAACAAGAAGGCCATCGGTACCGACCCGAACCACATCTCCGCCGGTCAGACCCTGGAAGTCGGTAGCGAAACGGGCCAAAAGCAGCGGTAGTTGACGACCGGATTGGGCATTGATGTCCGCTTCGGTGAAAGTGTGGGATGAGTCTCAGAAGCCCTGATCGTCTTTGAAATTCCCTCGATCGCGTGTCTACGGTCGTGACCGCTCGTCACCACGAGCCCCGGCTGTCGCAACGCCGAATCCTGCCAGCGGCCGCCCGGGAACAGTCGTCGCGTAAAGCGCCGTAGGCAGGAGCGGGGGACCCAAGGTAAGTGCCGGAACCAGCGGTCGCGCTGGAACCGGCTAGGGGTGGAGCCGCGGCCCGTGAAAGCGGGCCCGCGGCCGGGCAACTCAACCGGCCCGAACCCGACAGCTCACCTCGCAGGCGTCGGTGAGGGGATCCATCCATGCTGTTCTCCAGCAAGGGCAAGCACCGTCGTCCGTCCAAGGCCACCCGTGCCATCGCGCTCGCCGGTGTTACCGGCGCCGCCGTCGCCGCCCCGCTGATGGCGGCCGGCAACGCCTCCGCCGCCACCACCTCCGAGTGGGACGCGGTCGCCCAGTGCGAGTCCGGTGGCAACTGGTCCATCAACACCGGCAACGGCTACTACGGCGGTCTGCAGTTCTCCGCCTCCACCTGGGCCGCCTACGGCGGCACGCAGTACGCCGGCCAGGCCAACCAGGCCTCCAAGGCCCAGCAGATAGCCGTCGCCGAGAAGGTCCTCGCCGCCCAGGGCAAGGGCGCCTGGCCGGTGTGCGGCAAGGGCCTGTCGAGCACCCCCTACAGCGGCTCCGCCCCGAGCGGCTCCTCCAAGAGCACCTCCTCGGGCAGCACCGCCACCCGCGCCGGCGACCAGCAGGCCGCCTCCCGTTCCAGCGAGCGTCCGGCCGCGAGCGCGAAGAAGACCGTCACCACCCCGACCGGTAAGAAGGTCAAGAAGGGCGACGGCGAGTACAAGGTGGTCAAGGGCGACACCCTCGGCACCATCGCCGAGAAGCACAAGGTCGACGGCGGCTGGCAGAAGCTCTTCAAGCTGAACAAGGACATCGTCCAGGACGCCGACCTCATCTACCCGGGCCAGCAGCTGCACCTGAAGTGACGCCTGGCTCCGACCGGAACCACAGTGCCCTCACAAGGCCGTCCCCCAAGCTGAAGGCCTCGTGAGGGCCATTCCTCCCGTCCCCCACGGGCTCCCCGCCCCGGTGCGTGTTCCCCCGTACGCACCGGGGCGGGGCTGTGTTTTTTCCCGCCCCCTTCCCCCATTGGTTCGCGGAACCTCACCGAACCGCTTTGTTCCGGACAGGAACAATGGGTACCGTCTCTCTGTCCACGGGACGGTCGGTCGGTGGCCGACGCCCCTTGGACGGTTAGGCTCTAGTCGCAAGGCAGAGCCGAAAGGCACCCCGCCCCGCACTTCCAGCGTCACATCCATGAAGGAGATGCTCGTGCCGTCCATCGACGTCGTCGTAGCCCGGGAAATCCTGGACTCCCGAGGCAACCCCACGGTCGAGGTCGAGGTCGGCCTCGACGACGGCAGCACGGGTCGTGCCGCCGTGCCGTCCGGTGCCTCCACCGGTGCCTTCGAGGCCATCGAGCTCCGTGACGGCGACCCCAACCGCTACCAGGGCAAGGGCGTCGAGAAGGCCGTCCTCGCCGTCATCGAGCAGATCGGCCCGGAGCTGGTCGGCTACGACGCCACCGAGCAGCGCCTGATCGACCAGGCCATGTTCGACCTGGACGCCACCGACAACAAGGGCTCGCTCGGCGCCAACGCCATCCTCGGCGTCTCCCTCGCCGTCGCGCACGCCGCCTCCGAGGCCAGCGACCTGCCGCTGTTCCGCTACCTGGGCGGCCCGAACGCGCACCTGCTGCCGGTGCCGATGATGAACATCCTGAACGGCGGCTCGCACGCCGACTCCAACGTGGACATCCAGGAGTTCATGATCGCTCCGATCGGCGCGGAGTCCTTCTCCGAGGCCCTGCGCTGGGGCACCGAGGTCTACCACACGCTGAAGAAGGTCCTGAAGAGCAAGGGCCTGTCCACCGGCCTCGGCGACGAGGGCGGGTTCGCCCCGAACCTCGGCTCCAACCGCGAGGCCCTCGACCTCATCCTCGAGGCCATCAAGGAAGCCGGCTACGCGCCCGGCGAGCAGATCGCCCTCGCGCTCGACGTCGCCGCCTCCGAGTTCTACAAGGACGGCAAGTACCTCTTCGAGGGCAAGGACCGCTCCGCCGCCGAGATGACGGAGTACTACGAGGAGCTCGTCGCGGCCTACCCGCTCGTCTCCATCGAGGACCCGCTGTTCGAGGACGACTGGGCCGGCTGGAAGATCATCACCGACAAGCTCGGCGACAAGGTCCAGCTCGTCGGCGACGACCTGTTCGTCACCAACCCCGAGCGCCTCGCCCGCGGCATCGACGAGGGTGCCGCCAACGCCCTGCTGGTCAAGGTGAACCAGATCGGCTCGCTCACCGAGACCCTGGACGCCGTCGAGCTGGCCCAGCGCAACGGCTTCAAGTGCATGATGTCCCACCGCTCCGGTGAGACCGAGGACGTCACCATCGCCGACCTGGCCGTCGCCACCAACTGCGGCCAGATCAAGACCGGCGCCCCGGCCCGCTCCGAGCGCGTCGCCAAGTACAACCAGCTGCTGCGCATCGAGGAGATCCTCGACGACGCCGCGGTGTACGCCGGCCGCAGCGCCTTCCCGCGCTTCCGCGGCCACACCGAGGTCTCCAAGGGCTGACCTCCGCCGGGCCGATCCGAACGGGACGACCCGGATATCAGCCAGTCGTACGTACGTCCCCGTACCCGGTCCCGTACCGTGTGCGGGGACGTACGCACGTGGAAGGGGAGGCGGAGAGCCAGATGGCCGTCAAGGACCGGGACCGTTTCTCCACCGCCACCAGGCTGCGCGCGCTCGGCGAGCAGACCGCGGCCAGGGTCTACCGCTCCCAGACCAAACGGCAGGCCCGCCGCTCCCGGCTCACCGGCCGCGCGGCCCTGCTGGCACTGGTGCTGTGCTCGCTGATCGTCGCCCTCGCCTACCCGATGCGGCAGTACGTCTCCCAGCGCGCCGAGATCTCCGACCTCCAGCGGGAGCGGGGGCAGGCCCGGCAGCGCGTCGAGCAGCTGCGTGACCTCAAGGCGCGCTGGCAGGACGACGCCTACGCCGAGCAGCAGATCCGGCGCCGGCTGCACTATGTGATGCCCGGCGAGACCGGCTACGTCGTCGTCGACCCGGGCGAGGCCAAGCAGTCCCGCGCGGACCTCGGGGCCGCCCGCCGGCCCTGGTACGCGAACGTCTGGGACGGGGTCGACAAGGCGGACGCCTCCGACCAGTGACCGGACCCCGGCCGGCCACCGGCCGCCACCAGTAACCGGCCCGCGGGCCGGCCACCGACAGAAAGCCACCCTGAAAGCAGTCATGGAAACGCCTCCGCCGCCCACTCCGCGCACCGAGCCCACCGACGCGGACGTCGAGGCCTTCAAGCAGCAGCTGGGCCGCCCGCCGCGGGGCCTGCGGGCCATCGCGCACCGCTGCCCCTGTGGTCAGCCGGACGTCGTGGAGACGGCGCCCCGGCTGCCCGACGGCACGCCCTTCCCGACGACGTACTACCTGACGTGCCCGCGCGCCAACTCGGCGATCGGCACGCTGGAGGCGGACGGCGTCATGAAGGAGATGACCGAGCGGCTGGGGACCGACCCCGAGCTGGCCGCCGCCTACCGGGCCGCCCACGAGGACTACATCCGGCGCCGGGACGAGATCGAGGTGCTGGCGGGCTTCCCGAGCGCCGGCGGCATGCCGGACCGGGTGAAGTGCCTGCACGTGCTGGTGGCCCACTCGCTGGCCGCCGGACCGGGCGTCAACCCGCTCGGCGACGAGGCCATCGCGATGCTCCCCGAGTGGTGGAGCAAGGGACCGTGCGTGACGCCGTGCGAGCCGGCCGGGGAGGACGAGAAGTGACCCGCGTGGCCGCCGTCGACTGCGGTACGAACTCCATCCGCCTGCTGGTCGCCGACGCCGATCCCGTGACCGGTGAACTCGTCGAACTGGACCGGCGGATGACGATCGTGCGGCTCGGCCAGGGCGTCGACCGCACCGGCCGGCTCGCCCCCGAGGCGTTGGAGCGCACCTTCGCCGCCTGCCGCGAGTACGCCGAGGTCATCAAGGAGCACGGCGCGGAGAGGATCCGCTTCGTGGCCACCTCCGCCTCCCGGGACGCGGAGAACCGGGACGACTTCGTGCGCGGTGTCGTGGACATCCTCGGCGTCGAGCCCGAGGTCATCACCGGCGAGCAGGAGGCCGAGTTCTCCTTCACCGGCGCGACCAACGAGCTCCGGGGCCGCGACGACCTGCCCCGCCCCTACCTCGTCGTGGACATCGGCGGCGGCTCCACCGAGTTCGTCGTCGGCGACGACCACGTACGGGCCGCGCGGTCCGTGGACGTCGGCTGCGTGCGGATGACCGAACGGCACCTGGTGCACGAGGGCAAGGTCACCGACCCGCCCACCGAAGAGCGGATCGCGGCCATACGGGCGGACGTCGAGGCCGCCCTCGACCTCGCCGAGCGGACGGTCCCGCTGCGCGAGGCACGCACCCTGGTCGGCCTCGCCGGCTCGGTCACCACCGTGTCGGCGATCGCCCAGGAGCTGCCCGAGTACGACTCCGCGCGCATCCACCACTCCCGGGTCACCTTGGAGCGCGTCCGCGAGATCACGGACGAGCTGCTGCACTCCACGCACGCCGAGCGCGCGGCGATCCCCTCCATGCACCCGGGCCGGGTCGACGTGATCGGCGCGGGCGCCCTCGTACTGCTCGCGATCATGGAGCGGACCGGGGCCGAGGAGGTCGTCGTCAGTGAGCACGACATCCTCGACGGCATCGCCTTCAGCGCGGCGGAGAGCATGACGCCGTAACGGGTGGTGCTGAAGAAAACCATCCCGCGTCTGCCGGCAAGCGGACGCCGACGGCCCGGGCCGCCGGCGTCCCCGGCCAACACCCCGCCCCCGGGGGCTTCTTCCGTCCGCATGCTACTGATGAGTAGCCTCTGTTGAGCAGCTCGGATAACGTGTGAGCGAGCCGTTCGGTGCCTCCGGCGACACCCCGTCGGGAAAGTTCGTGAACTTCTTCACAAGGAATTCCGTCCCGTTCGGCCGGGAAACAGGGCCGGTTGGCCCTTCCGGGGGTTCGTCTGCCGTTTGAACATGTTCAGACGGTGGCTGCACGAGAGGCTCGAGGGGGAGGCTCCGAGGACGTTTCCGGTTCCTCACGGACGCCCTGAATCGACAGAGAGGCAGCTCACGCGGCCTTGACAACGGGTCAGACCGCCCCGCGGTTCCGGGTTCGCGACATGACCTGCGTCACGCGGGCCGCGGAGTTTAGCACAGGGCATGCCGGAGCTTGTGAAGGGGCGCACGAGCAGCCCCCCTGAGCCGGGTGGATACTCGATGCCATGAGCACCACGGAGCGTCCCAGGATCCTCGTAGTAGGCGGTGGGTACGTAGGCCTGTACGCAGCTCGGCGCATCCTCAAGAAGATGCGCTACGGCGAGGCGACCGTCACGGTCGTCGACCCCCGGTCGTACATGACCTACCAGCCCTTCCTCCCCGAAGCCGCCGCCGGCAGCATCTCCCCTCGCCACGTCGTCGTCCCGCTGCGACGCGTGCTGCCGAAGGCGGAGGTCCTCACCGGCCGGGTCACCACCATCGACCAGGACCGCAAGGTCGCCACGATCGCCCCCCTCGTGGGCGAGGCGTACGAGCTGCCCTTCGACTACCTGGTCATCGCGATGGGCGCGGTCTCCCGCACCTTCCCGATCCCCGGCCTCGCCGAGCAGGGCATCGGCATGAAGGGCATCGAGGAGTCCATCGGCCTGCGCAACCACGTCCTGGAGCAGCTGGACAAGGCCGACTCCACGACCGACGAGGAGATCCGCCGCAAGGCGCTCACCTTCGTCTTCATCGGCGGTGGCTTCGCGGGCGCGGAGACCATCGGCGAGGTCGAGGACATGGCCCGGGACGCGGCCAAGTACTACAAGAACGTCTCCCGCGAGGACATGCGGTTCGTCCTCGTGGACGCCGCCGACAAGATCCTCCCCGAGGTCGGCCCCAAGCTCGGCCAGTACGGCAAGGAGCACCTGGAGAGCCGCGGCGTGGAGATCTACCTCTCCACCTCGATGGACTCCTGCGTCGACGGCCACGTCGTGCTGAAGAACGGCCTCGAGGTCGACTCCAACACGATCGTCTGGACCGCCGGCGTCAAGCCGAACCCGGCCCTCGCCCGCTTCGGCCTGCCCCTCGGCCCGCGCGGACACGTCGACTGCGAGCCCACGCTCCAGGTCAAGGGCACCGACTACATCTGGGCCGCCGGCGACAACGCCCAGGTCCCGGACCTCGTCGGCCGCAAGGCCGGCAACGAGAACGCCTGGTGCCCGCCGAACGCCCAGCACGCGCTGCGCCAGGCCCGTGCCCTCGGCGACAACGTGATCTCCGGTCTGCGGGGCTTCCCGCAGAAGGAGTACGAGCACGCCAACAAGGGTGCGGTGGCCGGTCTCGGCCTGCACAAGGGCGTGGCGATGATCGTCATGGGCAAGATGAAGATCAAGCTCAAGGGCCGTCTCGCCTGGTACATGCACCGTGGCTACCACGGCATGGCGATGCCGACCTGGAACCGCAAGATCCGCGTCTTCGCCGACTGGACCCTCGGCATGTTCCTCAAGCGCGAGGTCGTCTCCCTGGGCGCCATGGAGAACCCGCGCGAGGAGTTCTACGAGGCCGCCAAGCCGGCCCCGGTCGCCGCCGCCGGCAAGACCGGCGAGAAGGCCAAGGCCTCCTGACCCACGGTCGCGCCACCGGTCGCCGAACCGGTGCCGCGACCATCCGGAAGACCTCCCGCCATCCGTGGTGCGGGAGGTCTTCCGGCGTTCCGGCGCGCTTCCGGAAGGGGGAGTTCACCCACCTGTAACTCCTTTGCGGGACTGCGCCGGAGGCCTCCCGGTGTTTTCGTGGTATCGGACATCCGGGATCGTCGTCTTGGAGGTGTGCGCCATGGCCGACGCCGCGTCGCGGCTGAGGAATCTCGCCGAGCAACTGCTGGGAGCACCGCTACCGGTGCGGATCCGCGCCTGGGACGGTTCGCGGTCCGGCCCACCGGACGCCCCGGCCCTCGTCGTCCGCAACCGCCGGGCCCTGCGCCGACTGCTGTTCAAGCCCGGTGAGTTGGGCCTGGCCCGGGCCTGGGTCTCCGGAGACCTGGACATCGAGGGCGACCTCTACGAAGTCCTCGCGGTCATCGCGGGGCTGGTGTGGGAACGCGACGAGGACGCCCGCGGTCTCGTCGAGGCGCTGCGCGACCCCGAGGTGCGGGCCGCCGGGCGCGAGCTGCTGAGGCTCGCCGGGCCGCCGATCCCGCCAGCCCCGCCCCGCGAGGAGGTCCGCAGACGCCGCCACCTGCACACCCGGCACAGCGACCGGCGGGCCATCAGCCACCACTACGACGTCGGCAACGACTTCTACGAACTCGTCCTCGGCCCGTCGATGGTCTACTCGTGCGCCTACTGGCAGGACGGCGGCACCCTGGAGTCCGCCCAGCGGGACAAGCTCGAACTCGTCTGCGCCAAGCTCGGCCTGACGCAGGGGCAGCGGCTGCTGGACGTCGGCTGCGGCTGGGGCTCGATGGCCGTACACGCGGCCCGCGAGCACGGCGTGCGCGTCGTCGGCGTCACCCTCTCCCAGGAGCAGGCGGCGTACGCCCGCAAGCGCGTCGCGGACGAGGGGCTGACCGACCGCGTGGAGATCCGCGTCCAGGACTACCGGGACGTCACGGACGGCCCCTACGACGCGATCTCCTCCATCGGCATGGCCGAACACGTCGGCGCCGAGCGCTACCTGGAGTACGCGAGCGCCCTGTACGCCCTGCTGAAGCCCGGCGGGCGGCTGCTCAACCACCAGATCGCCCGCCGCCCGCAGCGCGACGAATCCACGTACGAGGTCGACGCGTTCATCGACGCCTACGTCTTCCCCGACGGCGAACTCGCCCCGCTCGGCACCACCGTCACCCAGCTCGAACGGGCCGGTTTCGAGGTCCGGGACGTGGAGTCGATCCGCGAGCACTACGCCCGCACCCTGCGCCAGTGGGTCACCCGGTTGGAGGCCGGCCGGGACCGCGCGATGCGCCTCACCAGCCCCGGCCGGACCCGCGTCTGGCTGCTGTACATGGCGGCCTGCGCGCTCGCCTTCGAACGCAACCGCATCGGCGTCAACCAGGTCCTGGCCGTCCGCACCCCCGACTCGGGCGCCTCCGGGCTGCCCCTGCGCACCCGCACCTGGAACACCTGACGCGCCGGGACACGGCGAGGGGCCCCGTTCCGGTACGCGGAACGGGGCCCCGGTCGTCCGTGCGGCTACTCGCTCTTGATCGCCGCCAGCATGTTCAGCCGTGCCGCGCGCCGGGCCGGCCACAGGGCGGCCAGCACCCCGACCACCCCGGCCAGCAGCAGGAAGAGCGCCATCCGGCCCCAGGGCAGGACCAGTTCGTACGTCGGCATCTTCGTGCCCAGCAGCTCTCCGGCCGCCCAGCCGAAGAAGACACCGAGACCGATGCCGAGCACCCCGCCGAACAGGGAGATCACCAGCGACTCCAGGCGGACCATCCGCTTGACCGACCTGCGGTCCAGGCCGATCGCGCGCAGCATGCCGATCTCCTGGGAGCGCTCGAAGACCGACATGGCCAGGGTGTTGATGACGCCGAGGACCGCGACGATCACCGCCATGCCGAGCAGGCCGTAGACCATGTTCAGCATCAGCGTGAACATCTTCGCGATGTCGTTGGAGATGTCCTTCTTGTCCTGGACCAGGATCGCCGGGTTGGAGCCGAGGGCCTTCTCCAGCCCGTCCTTCGCGCCGCCGGAGGCGCCGCCCTCGGTTTTGACCATCACCTGCATGTCGGCCGGGTCGGTCAGGTGCGGGGTGAGGACCTTGTTGTCGAGCATGATCCCGTTGAGCATGTCGTTGCCCTCGTAGATCCCGGCGACCGTGAGGCCGCGCGCCGCGCCGTCCTCGAAGTGCGCGGTGAACCGGGAGCCGACCCGCCAGCCGTGCTCCTGGGCCCGGTCCTTGTCCACGACGATCCGTGAGCCGCCCACGGTGAAGGAGCCGTCGTCCACCTTCAGGTCCGTCAGCTTGCCGATCGCGGAGCCGTCGACGCCGGTCAGGTACTCCGTCTCGCCGCCGATCCGGGACGCCCCGTTGCGCAGCGGGCTGCTGGCGGTGACGCCGTCGGCGCCGGCGAGCCTGCGCGCGACGTCCGGGGAGAGCGGGCCGCGGTTGGCCATCGACACGACGTAGTCCGCGCGGATCGCCGAACTGGCCATCCGGTCGATCGACGTCTGCAGGCTGCCCGCCATCACCGTCATGCCGGTGATCAGTGTCAGGCCGATCATCAGCGCGGACGCCGTGGCCGCCGTACGGCGCGGGTTGCGCACCGAGTTCTGGCGGGCCAGCTTGCCCGAGACACCGAACACGCGCAGCACGGGCGCGGCGGCCGCGATCAGCGGGCGGGACAGCAGCGGGGTCAGGATGAACACGCCGATGATGAGCAGGACCGCGCCGAGCCCCATCGGGCCCTGGGCGGAGTCGGTGTCCATCGTCGTGGCCGCGAGGACCACCGTGACGCCGGCCGCCGAGAACAGCGCGCCGAGCGTGTTGCGCAGCACCAGCGACTTGGTGGTCGCCTTGGCGTGCACGCTGCTCATCGCCGCCACCGGCGGGATCTTCGCCGCGCGGCGGCCCGGCAGCCAGGCGGCCAGGACGGTGATGACGATGCCGACGGCGAGGGCGGTCAGCACGGTGCCCGGTGTGATCACCAGCGGCCCGTCGGGCATGCTCGCGCCGAACGAGCCCAGCAGCGACCGCAGGCCCGCGCCGATGCCGACACCGGCGGCCAGACCGGTCGCCCCGGCGACCGTGCCGACCACCAGCGCCTCGATCAGCACCGAGCGGGTGACCTGCCGGCGGGAGGCGCCGACCGCCCGCAGCAGGGCCAGTTCCCTGGTGCGCTGGGCGACCAGCATGGTGAAGGTGTTGGCGATGATGAACGTGCCGACGAACAGGGCGATGCCGGCGAACACCAGCAGCCCCTGCTTCAGGCCGCTCATCGAGGCGGAGATCATCTCGGCCTGGTCGTCGGCGAGCCGCTTGCCGGTGGTGGTCTCCACCAGGCGTGACGGCAGGGCCTCGTCCAGGGCCGTCTTGAGCGCGCTCTGGCCGGTTCCCGCCTTCGCCTTCACGTCGATCTCGTCGAACGTGCCCTTCTTGCCGAACAGGGCCTGCGCGGTGGGCGTGTCGAACAGGGCGAGGCTGCCGCCGGCGGCCACGTTGCCGTCGTCGGTGCTGAAGATGCCGCTGATGCGCGGAGTGAGGACGGGACCGTCCACCGAGAGCCGGACGGTGTCGCCGACCTTGTAGCCGGCCCGCTCGGCGGTTCTGGCGTCGATCAGCACCTCGCCCCGGCCGCTGGGCGCGTGTCCGGCGACCAGGGGGTAGCGGGCGTCCTTGGTGCCCCAGTAGTTGCCGCCCTCGGACTGCCAGCCGTCGCCGAGCAGTTTGCCGTCCTTGCCGGCGATCGCGGTGAACCCGGTGACGACACCGGTCGCGGAGGCGGCGCCGGGCGTCCCGGCAGCCCGGTCGAGCAGGGCCTGGGTCAGTTCGGGGGTCTTGCCGACCCGGTCTCCCTCGGAGTCCTGGTACTCGGGCCGTACGGCGACGTCGACCTGGTCGAAGCCCTTGGCGGAGCTCTTCTGGTAGGCGTCGGAGATGGTGTTGGTGAAGACGAGGGTCCCGGACACGAAGGCCACGCCGAGCATGACGGCGAGCACGGTCATCAGGAGCCGGGCCTTGTGCGCGGACACGTTGCGCAGGGCGGTGCGGAACATCAGCTGGTACGGCCCTTCGCGTCGAACTGCTTCATCAGATCGAGGACGGAGTCGGCCGTGGGGCCGTGGATCTCGTCCACGATCCGGCCGTCGGCCAGGAAGACCACGCGGTCCGCGTACGCCGCCGCCACCGGGTCGTGGGTCACCATGACCACCGTCTGGCCCAGTTCGCGCACCGAGTTGCGCAGGAAGCCCAGTACCTCGGCGCCGGAGCGCGAGTCGAGGTTTCCGGTCGGCTCGTCACCGAAGATGATCTCCGGCTTGGAGGCGAGCGCCCGGGCGACGGCGACGCGCTGCTGCTGACCGCCGGAGAGCTGCGAAGGCCGGTGGCCGAGCCGGTCGGACAGCCCGACCATCTGGATGACCCGGTCCAGCCACGCCTTGTCGGCCTTCCGGCCCGCGATGTCCATCGGCAGGGTGATGTTCTCCAGCGCGGTCAGCGTCGGCAGCAGGTTGAACGCCTGGAAGATGAAGCCGATCTTGTCCCGGCGGAGCCTGGTGAGCTGCTTGTCCTTCAGGGAGCCCAGCTCGGTCTCGCCGATCCGCACGGACCCGGAGGAGAAGGTGTCCAGACCCGCCACGCAGTGCATCAGTGTGGACTTGCCGGAACCGGACGGTCCCATGATCGCGGTGAACTCCGCCTGCCGGAAGTCGACCGAGACCTGGTCCAGGGCGACCACCCGGGTCTCGCCCTGCCCGTAGATCTTCGACAGCTCGGTGGCGCGTGCGGCCACGGCCGTGGTCCGGCCGGCGGTGGGTGTGGTGGTCACGGGAGGGTGCTCCTGTCGGGACGACGTCTGTTTCGGGGACTGATCCATCGTCCCGGCCGCCGGCGCGCGTGTAGTCAGCCGCTGTTCCGGTTCCGGGGGGCGACTCCGGTCGGACGGAGCGGGCCCGTGTCATACCTGGGGAGGACGGGCGACCCCGACCCGCGCGGTGGCCGGAACAGGACGAGCGCCCTCGTTCGGTAGGTGAAATTCCGTCATTCCGCGTACGCGCCCACCCACGCCCCGTCACGCTGGTGGCAAGTGCGGATGGCGAGTTCCGAGTGCTGATGCACCCTCAGACATCAATAAAATAAGACAACATCGGGTCATCCCTTCGCCTGTCCGAGGGATGCGCCCCGATAGGCTCGGAGCCTCGCAGCGGTGCCCATGGCCTGCCCGGATGGTGGAATGCAGACACGGCGAGCTTAAACCTCGCTGCCCCTTCGCGGGCGTGCCGGTTCAAGTCCGGCTCCGGGCACCAACCCCCTCTTTTCCGGCCCGCTCCCTTGTTTCCCGGGCCTTCTGCCCCGTGACCGTTGACAGCGGTATGTGCGCGGCCGGAGACTCGCCTCGCAAGAGTGAAAGAAACTTCACCACGCGAACAAGAGTGGGCAGAGAAAAGGGGCGACCGATGCGCACCACCGTCGGGATCATCGGAGCCGGTCCGGCCGGGCTGCTTCTGGCGCGGCTGCTGCACCGCGCCGGCGTCGACTCGGTCGTCCTGGAGAGCCGGGACCGGGCCTACGTCGAGCAGCGGCAGCGGGCCGGGATCCTGGAGCAGGGCACCGTGGACGTACTGCGGGAGGCCGGCGCCGGTGAGCGGATGGACCGCGAGGGTCTGCGGCACGACGGGATCGAACTCCGCTTCGACCGGCGCCGGCACCGCGTCGACTTCCCCGGCCTCACCGGCGGGCGGTCCGTGACGGTCTACGCCCAGACGGAGATTTGCAAGGACCTCATCGCCCTCCAACTGGCCGAAGGCGGCCCGCTGCTGTTCGAGGCGGAGGCGCTGGCCGTCGAGGGCGCGGACGGCGGCCGGCCGCGGGTGCCGTTCCGGCACCAAGGGAGCGAGGACGTCCTGGAGTGCGACTACGTCGTCGGATGCGACGGCTTCTGGGGCGTGGCCCGAAAGGCCTTCCCCACCGCCTCCCGGGTGTTCGAGCGGACCTACCCGTACGCCTGGCTCGGCGTCCTCGCCGACGTCGCGCCCTCGCACGACGAACTCGTCTACGCCCGGCACGACCGCGGCTTCGCCCTGTTGTCCATGCGCTCGCCCTCCGTCTCCCGTCTCTATCTCCAGGTGCCCGCCGGCACCGAGGCCGGACAGTGGGGCGACGAGGAGATCTGGGCCGAACTGGACCGGCGCCTGGAGACCGACGACGGCTGGAAGCTGGAGCGCGGTCCGATCACACAGAAGTCGGTCACCCCCATGCGGTCCTTCGTGCACGAGCCGATGCGCCACGGCCGGCTCTTCCTGGCCGGTGACGCCGCCCACATCGTGCCGCCGACCGGCGCCAAGGGGCTGAACCTCGCCGTCGGTGACGTCGTGACGTTCGCCCGGGCGCTCGTCCACGAACGGCGGACCGGGTCGCCGGAACTCCTCGACGCCTACTCCGCCAGCTGCCTGCGCCGGATCTGGCAGGCCGAGCGGTTCTCGTACGACATGACGACCATGCTGCACAGCGCCCCCGACGCGACCGCCTTCGACGCCCGCCTCCAGCGGGCCCGGCTGGAACGCGTCACCTCCTCCCGCGCGGCCGAGACCGATCTGGCCGAGGCCTACACCGGCTTCCCGCTGGAGTGAGCGGTTCCACAGGGGGAATCAGGGGTTCGCGTGGCGTGTTGGGCAACACCGCAGGGGAAAGATCCCTCTCAAGTAGTACGGCCGTTCTTTTGCCAATCCATTACTCTTGAGCCAAGGCCGCGCACAGTGGCCATGGAGGAGTGAAATGAGGAGCAGTAACCCGGTCTTCTCGCGACGGGGGTTCAGCCGCGACAACGGCTACGCCGGCTTCAACACCGCAGCGCAGGCCGGGTACGCGCAGGGCAACCCGTACGCGCAGAACCCGTACGCGCAGAACCCCTACGCTCAGCAGGACCTTCAGCAAGGTGCCCCGCCGCAGGCCCCGGCCACCACCGGCCGGATGACGATGGACGACGTCGTCATGCGTTCGGCCCTCACGCTCGGCACGGTCGCCGTCGGCGCCGCCCTGGCCTGGATCCTGCTGCCGGTCTCCGCGACCAGCTACGGCCTGGCCTTCGGTGCCGCCATCGTCGCGATGGTCCTGGCGCTGGTGCAGAGCTTCAAGCGCACGCCGTCGCCCGCGCTGATCCTGGGCTACGCGGCCTTCGAGGGCGTCTTCCTGGGCGTCATCAGCGAGATGTACAACAGCCGCTGGAGCGGTGCGCCCTTCCAGGCGGTGCTCGGCACCATGGCCGTCTCGGCCGCGACCCTGCTCGTCTACAAGGCCGGCTGGGTCCGCGTCACGGCCCGCTACGCCCGCATCGGCATGGCCATCGCCATGGCCTTCATCCTGGTGATGGTGGTCAACCTGCTTCTGGTCGCGTTCGGTGTGGCCGAGGACGGCGGACTGCGCAGCTTCGGCCCGCTCGGCGCGATCGTCGGCATCATCGCCATCGTGCTCGGCGCCTTCTTCCTCACTCTGGACTTCAAGCAGATCGAGGACGGCATCGCCTACGGCGCCCCGCGCAGCGAGTCCTGGCTCGCCGCGTTCGGCCTCACCCTCACCCTGGTGTGGATCTACGTCGAGATGCTGCGGCTGGTGGCGATCTTCAGCAGCAACGACTAGCGCGACCGGCCCGCGACCGGGCCGCCGCTCGGGTGAAGTCGTGGGAAAGGGCCCCGGATCCGTCGAAGGCGGATCGCAGGGGCCCTTTGCCGTGGCCGGGTCGCCGCGCGTGCTAGAGCAGCTTGCGGGCGGCCCTCCTCAGGTCGTACTCATGGATGATCGCCTTGGCGTGGCCGTACGCGAGGTCGTACTCGTGCCGGAGCCAGCTGACCTTCTCCTCGAAGCGGAACAGCGCGGGGCCTTCTTCGACGGTGCGCAGCCAGTCGGAGACTTCACGACCGGTGCAATGGGGGATGCGGGCGAGCAGGTTGCGGTGGGTCTCCTCGGAGAAGAGTTGGGACATCGGCGCCTCCGGTGCAAAGGGGATGTAAGCCGGTCCTTCACGTCACCGTGCCTGAGCGTTCGCGTATTGGCAACAGTGCGGCGCGTTACGCTCAGCCCGTGGTTGATACGACGCCCTTGACCCGAGCAGTGGATCACTTCGCCGACCGGTTGCGGGCGGCTCCGCAGAGCCGGCTCCAGCGGGGAGCCGCGGCGGAGGCGCTGGCCCTGGCCAACGAGTTGGCCCAGTGGGCGCAGCGCGTGGAGGAGCCGGCCGCCGAGCCACGGGAGATGCCGGACGCGGGAATGTTCGCCGCCGCCGACCAAATTCTCGTGGCCGCGCACGACTTGTCGCTGGTGCTGCGCACCGACGACGAGGTCGGCGAGGCGGTCGCGCTGGTGGAGGAGGCACGCAAGCGGGCCGGCGTCTGAGGCACCGGCACGGGCTTCCGCCGCCGTCACAGGGACGCGATGACCCGGTCTGCCAGGATGTAGACCATGTCGCCGCCGCACGCGAACGTCAGCGTGTAGGCGCCGGAGATGCCCGAGCCGCCGAGCAGGTACGGCGTGTCGCCCTCCCGCACGGCCGCGGCCAGCCGCTCCGCCGTCTCCCGGTGCCCGGGGGTCATGCACAGGGTGGTGCCGTCGGCGAAGACGTAGACGTCCAGGGTGCCCAGGGGCCCGGGCCGGACGTCGGCCAGCTCGACCTGGTCGGCGGCAAGCTGCTCCAGGGCGGTCACCGTGCGCTCATGGTCGTTCACCACCGGCGACTGTACGGGCACGAAGTCGGGGTGCGAGGGGTGACGGCGGCGGGCCGCGGCCAGTTCGGGGGACTCGCCCCCGGAGAACTCCTCGGTCTCCGTGGCCGGCTCGGCGACCGGCTCCAGTGAGTCCAGGCCCGCGAAATCGGCCTGCCGGGGCAGGAACAGGTCGTTCTCGGAAAGGTTCAGCAGGGACGGCGCGTCGGAGGCGTCCCGGGCCTCCTGTGCGGCCCAGAACGCGCGGGCCTCGGCCAGTTCCCGCTCCCGCTCCTCGGCCAGCGCCTCGGCCACGGCCGCGCGTATCTCGTCCGCGTCGGCGGCGCGGGCGGCGGGCAGCAGCGCACGCCTGGCGGAGGCCTGGTTCTCGGCGAGCTGTGCCTGCAGCTGGCTGAGCTGGCGGCGCAGCTTCAGAACGGTCCGCAGGACGGCGACGCCCACGGCGCCCGTGGCGGCCGTGGTGAGCAGCAGGGCGAAGGGCATGGCGCTCACTGACGTACTCCCAGGTTCAAAGTCGACCCCCGACTTCCTACATCAGCTTGAAGGGCGGACTGACCAGCTGTCAGTGCGTAACGTCACGAAACGGACAGGACTTTCTTGGCGTCGTTCCCCGGCCGACAGCGCTGACCTGCAAGGACGCCCCTGTGAGGGACATAGGTCACATCCTGAGGGAGATTGGATCACAAAACGGCCCAGAACCCGGGGCTTTCCCGGGTTCTGGGCCACCGCCTGACGTAGGGTGCCGTGCCCGCTACCGGGGGTGCGTCAGCTCAGGCGCTCGATGACCATCGCCATGCCCTGGCCGCCGCCGACGCACATCGTCTCCAGGCCGAACTGCTTGTCGTGGAACTGGAGCGAGTTGATCAGCGTGCCGGTGATGCGCGCGCCGGTCATGCCGAAGGGGTGGCCGACGGCGATCGCGCCGCCGTTGACGTTCACCTTGTCCAGGTCGATGCCGAGGTCGCGGTAGGAGGGGATCACCTGGGCGGCGAAGGCCTCGTTGATCTCCACCAGGTCGATGTCGTCGACGGTGAGGCCCGCGCGGCGCAGCGCCTGCTGGGACGCCTCGACCGGGCCGAGGCCCATGATCTCCGGGGAGAGGCCGGAGACGCCGGTGGAGACGATGCGGGCGAGCGGGGTGAGGCCGAGCTCGCGCGCCTTGGTGTCGGACATGATGACGACCGCGGCGGCGCCGTCGTTGAGCGGGCAGCAGTTGGCGGCAGTGACGAGCCCGTCCGGGCGGAACACCGGCTTGAGGCCCTGCACGCCCTCCAAGGTGACGCCGGCGCGCGGGCCGTCGTCCTTGGCGACGACCGTGCCGTCCGGCAGGGTCACCGGGGTGATCTCGCGCTCCCAGAAGCCGTTCTTGATGGCCTCTTCGGCCAGGTTCTGCGAGCGGACGCCGAACTCGTCCATGTCCTGGCGGGTCACGCCCTTCCAGCGGGCGAGGTTCTCCGCGGTCTGGCCCATCGCGATGTAGGCGTCCGGGACCAGGCCGTCCTCACGCGGGTCGTGCCAGGTGGTGCCCTCCTGCGCGGCCACGGCGGCGGTGCGGGCCTCGGCCTCGGCGAAGAGCGGGTTGTGCGTGTCCGGGAGGCTGTCGGAGTTGCCCTTGGTGAAGCGGGACACCATCTCGACGCCGGCCGAGATGAAGACGTCGCCCTCGCCGGCCTTGATGGCGTGCAGGGCCATGCGGCTGGTCTGCAGCGAGGAGGAGCAGTAGCGGGTGACCGTGCAGCCGGGCAGGTGGTCCATGCCCATCTGCACGGCCACGATGCGGCCGAGGTTGTTGCCCTGCTCGCCGCCCGGCAGACCACAGCCGAGCATCAGGTCGTCGATGTCCCTGGGGTCCAGCTCGGGGACCTTGGCCAGCGCCGCCTGGATGATCGTGGCGGTCAGGTCGTCCGGGCGCAGGTCCTTGAGGGAGCCCTTGAAGGCGCGGCCGATGGGGGAGCGGGCGGTCGAGACGATGACGGCTTCGGGCATCACGGCTCCAGAGGACGGAGTTGGGCAGGGCCGGTTGGGAAGTTACCCGGCCGTATGGTTCAGGTCACCGGTGTCGCGGTGTGACACTGGCCGCAATTTACTAAGCGCTTGCTTGGGTCGTCGGCGGTTCGCCGACAGGGCTCCGTAAGGCCGAGGGCTGCGCCCCCGGCCTCCGTCATGCCGTGGGGCGGGCCGGTTCCGCCTCGCTCACACGGCGCCGGCGGCGGCGCTTCAGGAGGGCCCAGGGGCCCCGGGGGCCGGTGGGCATGGCCGCCGTGACCTCGGTGCCCGGCTCGGAGGCGGCCTCCGCGGCCGCCCGGGCCACCGGGAGGAAGCCCTCGCGCCGGGACGCGTCCGGCCGTTCTTCCTCGGCCGGCCACAGACCGAGCGCCGCGCAGACCGTCGGCAGGACCGCCATCGCCGCCGTCGCATAGCCCTCTGCCGAGGGGTGGTAGTTGTCGGGACCGAACAGCTCCCGGGGGTTCGCCTCGAACTCCGGGCCCAGCAGGTCGCCCAGCGACACCGTCCGTCCGCCCTGTTCCACCGCCCCGATCGTCTGCGCCGCCGCCAGCTGCCGCGAGGTCCGGCGGGCCAGCCACCGCAGCGGCTGCTGCACCGGCTCGATGGTCCCGAGGTCGGGGCACGTGCCGACGACCACCTCGGCGCCGGCCGTGCGCAGCCGGCGTACCGCCGCCGACAGGTGCCGTACCGACCGCGTCGGCGGCATCCGGTGGGTCACGTCGTTCGCGCCGATCATGATCACGCAGACGTCCGGGACGGGATCGGCGGCCGACAGGACGAGCGCCACCTGCCGGTCCAGGTCGTTCGACTGGGCGCCCGGCGACGCCACGTTCCGCAGCTCCACCGGCCGCTCCGCCACCGCGGCCAGCCCCGACGCCAGCAGCGCCCCCGGCGTCTGGCCCGCCCGGTGCACGCCCTGCCCCGCGGCCGTGGAGTCGCCGAGCAGGGCCAGCCGCAGCGGAGGCTCGCCGGGGATGTCGTACGCGTGGCCGTACACCCCGTCGGCCACCGGCACCCGGCCCGTGCTGCCGTTGCCCACATGGCGCCGGGCCAGTTGCATCTCCGCCAGCAGCAGGCCGACCGCCGCCGCCCCGACGAGCCCCACCCCGCCGCCGCCGTAGGCCGCTCCGGCCGCGATGCGCCGGGCCACTCTCGCCCTCGACATGCTCGTCATGCGTCGCCGCCACCTCCTCGTAGCCGTACACCCACTCCTTGCCCCGTACAGTCCGTGTGTCAATCTCAACGGGGAGTGAACGCCCGGCCGAGGCCACTTCCGGGGCCGTAGGCTGGCGGAACCACTACGACCAATGTTTTTGCAAGCAACCGGAGACAACGGTGCGATTCCACGACTCGATGATCAGCCTCGTCGGCAACACCCCGCTGGTGCGGCTCAACAACGTGACCAAGGGCATCCAGGCGACCGTCCTGGCCAAGGTGGAGTACTTCAACCCGGGCGGTTCCGTGAAGGACCGCATCGCCCTGCGCATGATCGAGGCGGCCGAGCAGAGCGGGGAGCTGAAGCCGGGCGGCACGATCGTCGAGCCGACCAGCGGCAACACCGGCGTGGGCCTGGCCATCGTGGCCCAGCAGAAGGGCTACAAGTGCATCTTCGTCTGCCCTGACAAGGTCTCCACCGACAAGATCAACGTGCTGCGGGCCTACGGCGCCGAGGTCGTGGTCTGCCCGACCGCCGTGGACCCCGAGCACCCGGACTCGTACTACAACGTCTCCGACCGCCTCGTCCGCGAGACCCCCGGCGCCTGGAAGCCCGACCAGTACTCCAACCCCAACAACCCGCTCTCGCACTATCACTCGACCGGCCCCGAGCTGTGGGAGCAGACCGAGGGGAAGATCACCCACTTCGTGGCGGGCGTCGGTACCGGCGGCACCATCTCCGGCACCGGCCGCTACCTGAAGGACGCCTCCGACGGCGCGGTCAAGGTCATCGGCGCCGACCCCGAGGGCTCGGTGTACTCCGGCGGCTCCGGCCGGCCGTACCTGATCGAGGGCGTCGGCGAGGACTTCTGGCCGACCGCGTACGACCGGACCGTGGCCGACGAGATCGTGGCCGTCTCCGACAAGGACGCCTTCCAGATGACCCGCCGCCTGGCCAAGGAGGAGGGCCTGCTGGTCGGCGGCTCCTGCGGCATGGCCGTCGTCGCCGCGCTGCGCGTCGCCGAACGGCTCGGCCCGGACGACGTCGTGGTCGTCCTCCTCCCGGACAGCGGCCGCGGCTACCTCTCGAAGATCTTCAACGACGAGTGGATGGCCGACTACGGCTTCCTCGAGGACGAGGGCCCCAGCGCCCGCGTCGGCGACGTCCTGCAGGACAAGGTGGCCGGCACCATCCCGTCCCTGGTGCACATGCACCCCGAGGAGACCGTCGGCGAGGCCATCGAGGTGCTGCGCGAGTACGGCGTCTCGCAGATGCCGGTCGTCAAGCCGGGCGCCGGTCACCCGGACGTGATGGCCGCCGAGGTCGTCGGTTCCGTGGTGGAACGCGAACTGCTGGACGCCCTGTTCTCCAAGCGGGCCTCGCTGGAGGACCCGCTGGAGAAGCACATGAGCGCCCCGCTGCCCCAGGTCGGCTCCGGCGAGCCGGTCGGCGACCTGATGTCGGTGCTGGGCTCCGCGGACGCCGCGATCGTCCTGGTCGAGGGCAAGCCGACCGGAGTGGTCAGCCGGCAGGACCTGCTGGCCTTCCTGGCCAAGGGCGGCAACAAGTAGCCGAACCCGCGGTGAACCGCCGGCAACGGCGGCGAACCGCGGGTGACTTGGGCCGGTCGGTCCGTTCCGCAACTGGTACGAGCGTGTCACGTGCGCGCAGCACCCGCTTAACACGGGTCCGGCACATTAGGGGTGTCGGCAGGGCGATGGGGGTACCTCCCAGGCGTTGAGCACTGGGGGAGGCTCCCCGCCCAGGCCGGCGCCGTGCGGCGCCAAGGACATCCGGAGCGGCTCCCGGACCTCCATGGACGCCCAGGGCGCGCAAGCCCGGTCCTGACCCGGCCCGCGTCCCGCGCGGGGACCGCCGTCGTCCCGCCCCCCGGAAACGGGGGTGCGGCGGTCCCCGCGCAGAACCCTTCCCCGGGTCTCGGTTCTCGGTTCTTCGCCGGGCCTCCTTTTTCGCCGGGCCTCAGTCGTCGCGGGCGGACCGCCCGGAATCACGCCGGCCGGCGATCAGCTCGGTTGTGGCGCGCCGCCTGGGCCACGTTCACACCGACGATCCCGAGCCAGGTGGCCACGATCCCGGTCACCCCGGCGAGGGCGCCGGAGATCGCGGACAGCGGGACGGCCAGCACCAGCGACACGATCGCGAGACCGAAGCGGTCCGCCCACGAGCCGGCCGGTCCGGGCCGCCGGGGGCCGCGCGCGTCGTCCATCCGCCGCTCGGCCAGGTGCCGCCGCACCCGGCGGTCCACCGTGTCGTCGATCCGCTGCTCGACCTTCTCCAGGAAGGAGTCCACGAGCGCGGAGTCGTACTCCTCGCCCAGCTCCCCGCGCGCCCGTA
The DNA here is from genome assembly GCF_040704065.1 of Streptomyces sp. NPDC047869. NCBI lineage: Bacteria > Bacillati > Actinomycetota > Actinomycetes > Kitasatosporales > Streptomycetaceae > Streptomyces > Streptomyces sp. NPDC047869. Next base: position 66,326 of record NZ_JBEYRK010000006.1, on the reverse strand, counting down.
CGGTGGCGTCCAGGTCTTTCTTGAGGTCGGTGTCCCGCGAGTCCAGTGCGCTCATGCGCTTCACGGTAAGGAGCGCCGGTGCCCCGCGCACTGGGGTAAACCCCCCTCTTCGGCACCCGGGAGGCTCGGGCCGGCCGGATCCCGAGACGGGCCTTGCCCGGCTGTATAGGCTCATGCAGAGTTCTAGATGTCTGAATAGGTCATGGGTTCACATCCGGAGGGGGAGCACAGCATGAGCGTCGACCGGAGCACGGGCGTGACGGACACCCCGGCGACCCGTCTGCAGGCGCTCTTCGAGGGGCACCGGCTCACGCCGACCCAGCGCCGCATCGCGCACAGCATGGTGCGGCGGGCCGCCGACGTCCCCTTCCTGTCCAGCGTGGAACTGGCCGAACTGGCCGGGGTCAGCCAGCCTTCCGTGACCCGGTTCGCGGTCGCCCTCGGCTTCGACGGCTACCCCGCCCTGCGCAGGCACCTGCGCGAGGTCGTGCCCGCCGAGCAGGCCGCCGCCGGATCGGGCTCGTACAACGAGTACCAGCAGGCCGTCGAGGCCGAGATCGAGAACCTGAGACACCTCGCGGAGCTGCTCGCCGACCCCCGGCCGGTGCAGAAGGCCGGCCGGATCCTGGCCGCCTCGCGCCCGCTGCCGGTGCTCGGGCTGCGCGCCGCCGCTTCCCAGGCGTACGGCTTCGCGTACTTCGCCGCCAAGGTCCACCCGGACGTCCGGCTGCTCAACGAGGGCGGCACGATGATCCAGGACCGCATCGACGCGGCCGTCCGCGCCGGCGCCACGGCCCTGCTGTGCTTCGCGCTGCCCCGGCATCCGCGCGAGGTGGTCGACACCCTCGCCTACGCCCAGGAGGCGGGGCTGACCGTCGTCTCGGTCGCCGACTCCGCGTTCGCGCCCGTCGCCCGTCACTCCGACCTGCTGCTGCCCGCCGCGGTCGGCACCGGGCTCGCCTTCGACACCGCGTGCGCGCCGATGCTGCTCGGGCGGGTGCTGCTGGAGGCGCTGTGCGACGATCTGCCGGACGCGCAGGCCCGGTTGGAGCAGTTCGACGCGAACGCCGCCGCCCGGGGGCTGTTCGTGGAGTGACCCGACGCGCTCTCAGACTCGTCTCACGTTCTGCCGTTAGCGTCGTGCCCGGACCCAGGTGCTGGGTGGAGACGCAGACGTGACACGGGAGGCTGACGTGGCGCGCGGAGGGCAGGGACTGGCCCGGGTGGCCGTCGTCGTAAGGGCGGGTGCCGCACCGCTGTGGTGGTTCGGGGTGGTGGCCGCCGGTATCGGGGTACTGCCGCCCGGGGTGACCGGGCGCCGGATCGGGGTGACGGCGGGGGCCGCGCTCTTCCTCGTTGCCGCGGCCGTCGTGGCACTGGTGCGCGGGAAGCGGTACGCCGCTCTCGCCCGCGGTGCCGCCCGGGCGGGCAAGTACGACGTACTGCAGGACCGGGCGGTGACCGTGCGCAACTGGCGCCGGGGACACCGGTGGTGGCTGCTGCTGGCGTTCGCGGTGGCGCTCGGCGGTTCGTTCGCGGTGCCCGCGGCCGGGGGCATGCTGCTGGCCGGGGCCGGCACCGGGCTCAGGCTGAAGGCCGCGTGGCTGGGGCGCCGGGAGCGGGCCGGACAGACGCTGCTGTGGGTGCGGGTCGACTGGCTCGACCCGCGGGGCGGCGGCCCGGTGGGCAAGGCCGTGAAGGGCCTGCGCGCCACGGGCGTCGCGGCCGGCGACGCGACCCCCGGCGGGTCCCGCCGCCGTACCGCGGCACTGGTCTGACGTCGAGAGGTCCTAGACCTCCAGCTCCTCCTCGATCCTCTTGAGCTGGTGCCGGGCCATCGCCAGGTTGGCCCGGTTCTGCTCCAGGACGAGGTAGAGGAACAGGCCGTTCCCGCCGCGGCCCTTGAGCAGGCGGATCAGGTGGTACTGGTCCGTCAGCGTGATCAGGATGTCGTCGATCTCGGCCTTGAGGCCCAGCATCTCCATCGTGCGCATCTTGGCGCGGATCACGTCCGTGTTGCCCGCGGCGGCCACGTTGAGGTCGAAGGTCTTGTTGCCGCCCATCGTGCCCAGCGCCATGCCGCTGGTGTAGTCGACGAGTGCGACGCCGGTGGCGCCCTCGATGGAGGTCAGGGCCTCTTTCAGGGCGGTCTCGGTGTTGGCCATGGTGGTCCTCTCAGTTGTCGGTTGCGGTGCGCGCTTCGGTGGCCGTGGTGCGTGGCGCGCGCGCGGTGCGAGTACGTGCGGGTGTGGTTCTGGCGGGCCGTGCGGCGGGCGCCGCGGCCCGGGCGGCGGCCTCGGCGGCGTCGAGCAGCTCCCCGATGCGGGCGCCGGACCGGCGGCCCTCCAGGTGGAGCCGGCCGACGTTCACCCGGTCCTGGGTGAGCAGGGTCAGCACGGCGGTGCGGCCTGCCGCGTAGGTGGCGACGTAGCCGCGCTCGCCGCGCACCAGCAGCTCCCGGAAGCCGCCGTTGCCGGTGGCGTCGGCGACCCGCACGGCCACGCCGAGGGCTGCCGCGGTGAGCGCCGCCAGGCCCTCCGGGTCGATGCCGGGTGTGTCGTGGGCGACGACGAGTCCGTCGACGCCGGCCGCGAGGGCGCCGGTGAGCTGCGGGACGCGGGTGCGCAGTCGGCGCAGCTCGTCCAGCACGGTCTCCAGGTCCTGTTCGGGCACCATCAGCTCTCTCCTCTCGGCGGCGGGGTGGTGCCGTTCAAAGCGCCTCCAGCGCATCCCTGAGCCTCTTCAGCAGCGCGATGTCGGGGTCGGTGACCGTGAGCGGGGGAGCCGGCGGGAGCGGCGGCGGGTCGGGTGCCGTGGGCACCGGCCGGATGAGTCCGGCCGCCGCGAGCCGGCGTACGTCCACCAGCGTGTGGAATGCCTGTCTGCCCAGGTCACGGGCGATCTCCGGGGCCGTGCGGACACCGTCCACCCGGTCCAGGACGGCCCGCCGGCGCGGTGTGACCTGCGTCCCCGCGGCCGGGTCGGCGCGGGTCAGCGGGGCGCTGTCGGCCGCCGGGTCCGGCCACAGCCGGTGCAGCAGCAGCCGGCGGCGCAGTGTCTCGCGCTCCAGCGCGATGACCGGGACCGAGGGCAGCGGGCCGATACGGGGCGTGCCGTCGTACCGGAACCGGCCGGGGGTGCTGCTCGGCGCCAGGGCGAAGTACCCGGCGTCGTACAGCGCATCCAGATGGCACAGTTCCAGCGCGCCCGAGGGCAGCAGTCCGGCGTCGAGCAGCAGCAGGGCGGCGCCCGCAGTGCCGCCGGCCCGATCGGCCGCCCGCTGCCACGCGGCCGCCGCGAGGGTGCCGTGGGCGGTGAGCAGGACGTTCAGGCCGGGTGCGAGGGGACTCTCGGCGTGCACGACCCGGCCCCGGGCGAGGTACAGGGTGCCGTGTTCGCGGACGAGCACGCCGGTGGCCTGCTCCTCGGCGAGCCGTCTGAGCATCGGCGACAGCGCGCCCGCGGTCCGGTCGGCCCCGGCCGATCTGTCCCGCACCGGCAGCGGCGGAGGCGTGCCGACCATGGTCATCCCAGCACCAGCCGGTCGGCCATCTCACCGAGCCGGATGCGGGCGAGGGCCAGGTTGCCCTCCTCGCGGCCCAGCCACAGGTGGAGGAAGACGCTGCTGTCGAAGGACGTGACCACGAACCGCAGCAGGTGGTAGCTGTCGCGGTTGCTGATGATCACGTCCTCGACGGGCGGGCGTCCGTCCTCGGCGTCCCCGGCCGAGAAGGCGCCGTGCTCGGCGGCCAGCCTGGCCAGTTCGGCGGCCTCGGCTGCGGTGGTCTCGTGGTCACCGCCCGGGGCTTCGCCGACGGATCCCAGGGCCAGTCCGCTCGTCCAGTCCACCAGCGCGGCTCCCCGGGCACCGGGCAGCCGCATCGCATCCAGTAGGCACTCGTCGATTCCGGGCACGCCGGTTCCCCTCCCCGCCTGTACTCCGGTTGAGTGACAGCGACACTACGCAACGTGTGCGTGACGGGTGAGGGCTTTGGCATTTTCCGTTGGAACGTGCGCCCGGCGTACTAGGGTGGGTCAATTGACGGCTGCTGCCCGCCAGTTGGTCCATTTGTTCGACGAGGTGCGGGAGTGTGTCAACGGTTCCCGGACGCGTGCAGGGTGGTGAGCGCGGACGCGTGCGCCCCTCCGGACTCGGCCACGACCTCCGCCACCGTCTGCGGTTCCCGCGCGGTCGCGAAGGCGACGCCCCCGGAGCCGTCCGGCGCGAAACCGTAGATCCCGGGCCGGGCCAGGGAGTTGTAGGCGTAGTGGTGCGCGAAGTAGTACGCGCCCGTGTCCAGCGCCGCCGCGTAGTCGCCCTGCTCCAGCAGGGGCAGGGCGCGCCCCTCGGCGAGCAGGTCGCCCGAGAAGCAGGCCGGGCCCGCCACGTCCTGGGTCACCTCGGGGCCCGGCTTCGGCCGGCCCTTGGCGTCGTACGCGGCGATCCGCAGCGGCCAGGCCCCCGGCGCGTACACCGTCCGTGTGGCCACCTGCACACCCGCGTGCGTCACCGCGATCCGCCGCCCGCCGGAGCTCTTCGCGTACTCCACCCGAGCCACCACCGTGCCGTGCTTGGCCAGCAGCGACCGTCCGAACTCGGTGACGATCCCGTACCGCCCGTCGAACAGCCCCGGCACCTCCTCCCTGAGCGTGCGCGCGTACTGCGCGTACGTCGGCGAGGTCGCCTCCGCGTCGAAGTTGACCGGCAGCCCTCCGCCGATGTCGAGCGTGTCGATCTGCCGCCGCCCGATCCGCGCGTTGATCTCCTCGGCCAGCGCGTACGTCTCCGCCACACCCCGTGCCAGCAGCGACAGCGGGATGCCCTGGGAGCCGGTGTGCGCGTGCAGCCGGGTCAGCCACGGCCGGTCGGCGTACGCCCGGACGACCCACTCGCGGGCCCCCTCGTCGCGCAGGGCCACCCCGAACTTCGAGGTCTCGGTCGCGGTCGAGGTCGCCCCTATGGTGCCGCCGCCGATCTGCGGGTTGACCCGGATGCCGAGCGGTGACCGGGTGGCCGCCGGCCGGACCAGCGCGTCGAGCCGGTCCAGCTCCTGCGGGTTGTCCGCGTTCACGGCGACGCCCAGCGCCAGCGCCTCGCGCAGTTCGGCCGGTGTCTTGGCGGGGGAGTCGAGCACCGTGTTCTCCGGCGGCAGCCCCGCCGCCCGCGCCAGCGCCAGCTCGCCCGGGCTGGCCACCTCCGCGCCGATGCCCTCCTCGTGCAGCAGCCGCAGCACCGGCACCAGCGGGCTCGCCTTCACCGCGAAGGCGTGCAGCACCGGCGTCCCCGGCGCCACGACCGCGTCGAAGGCCGCCCGCAGCGCGGCCGCCGACTCCCGGATGCCGGTGACGTCCAGCAGCCCCACCACGGCCGCGTCCGGCCCCAGCAGCCCCTGCTCCACCGCGCCGCGTACCGCCTCGTCGCGCCGGGCGGCCCGCTCCCGGGCCTCACCGTCGGTGTCGTGGTCCACGACCTCTCCCCTCCTGTCGGCCTTCGTGTACATCCAGCCAAACATCCGGGACGCGCGGGTGTGAGCGCGGGGAGGTGTTGACTAGTTCTATTCAGAAAGCCAGGATGTGAATAGACGTAGTAACAGGAGGAGGCAGACGATGTCGGGACCCCGCCCCGTACGAGCACCGCGCGGCACGGAACTGAGCACCCTGGGATGGCAGCAGGAAGCCGCCCTGCGGATGCTGCAGAACAACCTCGACCCCGAGGTCGCCGAGCACCCCGACAAGCTCGTCGTCTACGGCGGCACCGGCAAGGCCGCCCGTGACTGGCGCTCCTTCGACGCCATGGTGCGCACGCTGCGGACGCTCAAGCAGGACGAGACCATGCTGGTCCAGTCCGGCCGCCCGGTCGGCGTGATGCAGACCCACGAGTGGGCCCCGCGCGTCCTCATCGCCAACTCCAACCTCGTCGGCGACTGGGCCAACTGGGAGGAGTTCCGCCGTCTGGAGGCCCTCGGCCTGACCATGTACGGCCAGATGACCGCCGGCTCCTGGATCTACATCGGCACCCAGGGCATCCTCCAGGGCACCTACGAGACCTTCTCCGCCGTCGCCGCGAAGAAGTTCGGCGGCACCCTCGCCGGGACCATCACCCTCACCGCCGGCCTCGGCGGCATGGGCGGCGCCCAGCCCCTCGCCGTGACCATGAACGACGGCGTCGCCATCTGCGTCGACTGCGACCCGCGCGCCATCGAGCGCCGCATCGAGCACCGGTACCTGGACGTCAAGGCCGACTCCCTGGACCACGCGCTCCAGCTGGCGACCGAGGCCCGCGACGCCCGCCGCCCGCTGTCCATCGGCGTCCTCGGCAACGCCGCCGAACTGGTCCCGCAGCTCCTGGCGATGGACGCGCCGATCGACATCGTCACCGACCAGACCTCCGCCCACGACCCGCTGGCGTACCTGCCCGTCGGCATCGCCTTCGAGGACATGGCCGACGCCGCCGCGAAGGACCCGGCCGGCTTCACCACGCGTGCCCGTGAGTCCATGGCGAAGCACGTGGAGGCCATGGTCGGCTTCATGGACGCCGGTGCCGAGGTCTTCGACTACGGCAACTCCATCCGCGGCGAGGCCCAGCTCGCCGGGTACGACCGCGCGTTCGCCTTCCCCGGCTTCGTGCCCGCCTACATCCGGCCCCTGTTCTGCGAGGGCAAGGGGCCGTTCCGCTGGGCGGCCCTGTCCGGCGACCCCGCCGACATCGCCAAGACCGACAAGGCGATCCTCGACCTCTTCCCGGAGAACGAGTCCCTGGCCCGCTGGATCAAGATGGCCGGCGAGCGCGTCCACTTCCAGGGCCTGCCCGCGCGCATCTGCTGGCTCGGCTACGGCGAGCGCGACAAGGCCGGCGAGCGCTTCAACGACATGGTGGCCTCCGGCGAGCTCGCCGCCCCGCTGGCCATCGGCCGCGACCACCTCGACTGCGGCTCCGTCGCCTCCCCGTACCGCGAGACCGAGGCCATGCTCGACGGCTCCGACGCGATCGCCGACTGGCCGCTGCTGAACGCCATGGTCAACGTGGCGTCCGGCGCGTCGTGGGTGTCCCTCCACCACGGCGGCGGCGTGGGCATGGGGCGTTCCATCCACGCCGGCCAGGTGACGGTGGCCGACGGCACGAAGCTGGGCGGGGAGAAGATCCGGCGGGTGCTCACCAACGACCCCGGTATGGGTGTCATCCGGCACGTGGACGCCGGTTACGACATCGCCGAGTCCGTCGCGGACGAGCGGGGGGTCCGGGTGCCGATGCGTGAGGGTGACGAGGCGTGAGTTCCGCTCGCGGCGGGGGCGGCGGCACTTCGGCGGGGGCCGGGGTGCCGTCGCCGGGCGCGGCTGCGGCTGCGCCCACCCGCCCCATCGTCCCGCCGAACGGCCCACAGCCTGTGGGTGGCTCCTTCCAGGAGATGTGGCGTGAGCTGCTGCCCATCGGGCGGCACCCCGACTCCGGTGGGTACCGGCGGTATGCCTGGAGCGGGGCCGACGGGGAGTGCCGGGCCTGGTTCGAGGAGCAGGCCCGGGCGCGCGGGCTGGCCTACGAGGTCGACCGGAACGGGAACCAGTGGGCCTGGCTCGGCGACCCGGCCGCCGGGGACGCCGTGGTCACCGGGTCGCACCTGGACTCGGTGCCGGACGGGGGTGCCTTCGACGGCCCCCTCGGCGTCGTGTCCTCCTTCGCGGCCCTCGACGAACTGCGCGCCGGAAACGCGCGGTTCACCAAGCCCCTCGCCATCGTCAACTTCGGCGACGAGGAGGGCGCCCGGTTCGGTCTCGCCTGTGTCGGCTCCCGGCTCACCGCCGGACAGCTGACCGTCGAGCAGGCCCACCGCCTCACCGACGCGGACGGTGTCACCCTCCCCCGGGCCATGGAGGCCGCCGGCTACGACCCCGAGGCCATCGGGGCCGACCCGGAACGGCTGGCCCGGATCGGCGCCTTCGTGGAACTCCACGTCGAACAGGGCCGCGCGCTGGACCTGTCCGGCGACCGGGTCGGCATCGCCAGCGCCATCTGGCCGCACGGCCGCTGGCGCTTCGACTTCCGCGGCGAGGCCAACCACGCGGGCACCACCCGCCTGGTGGAGCGGCGCGACCCGATGCTGTCATACGCCGAGACGGTGCTCGCCGCCCGCCGCGAGGCCGAACTCGCCGGTGCCGTGGCCACCTTCGGCAAGATCTCCGTCGAGCCGAACGGCGTCAACGCCATCCCGTCCCTGGTGCGCGGCTGGCTCGACTCCCGCGCCGCCGACCAGGCGACCCTGGACGCCGTCGTAGGCGGCATCGAGAAGGCCGCGCGCGAGTACGCCGACGCCCACGGCATCGACCTGGACGTCGTCCGGGAGTCCTTCACCCCGGTGGTCGAGTTCGACCACGCGCTGCGCGACGAACTCGGCCGCGTCCTCGGCAAGGACACCGGCCTCACGGTGCCCGTCCTGGGTACCGGCGCCGGACACGACGCCGGAATCCTCTCCGGACACATCCCTACCGCCATGCTGTTCGTGCGCAACCCCACCGGCGTCTCGCACTCCCCGGCCGAGTCCGCGGCCGAGGACGACTGCCTGGCCGGGGTGCGCGCGCTCGCCGACATACTGGAAGGGCTGGCCTGCACGTGACCGACGCGACCTACTGGCTGGAGCACGCCTGGCTCGGCACCCATGTCGAGCCCGGAGTCGTGGTGGCGGCCGCGGACGGCCGGATCACCGCCGTCCGCACCGGCGTGCCCACCCCGCCGCCCGGCGCCGAGGTGCTGCGCGGACTGACCCTGCCCGGCCTGGCCAACGCCCACTCGCACGCCTTCCACCGGGCGCTGCGCGGCACGGTCCAGGTCGGCAGCGGCACCTTCTGGACCTGGCGCGAGGTGATGTACTCCGTCGCCGACCGGCTGACCCCGGAGACCTACCACGCCCTCGCCCGCGCGGTGTACGCCGAGATGGCCCTGGCCGGCATCACCTGCGTCGGCGAGTTCCACTACGTGCACCACGCGCCCGGCGGCACCCCTTACGCCGAGCCCAACGCCATGGGCGAGGCGCTGATCGCGGCCGCCGCCGAAGCCGGTATCCGCATCACTCTCCTGGACACCGCCTACCTTTCCTCCGCCATCCGCAACAAGCACAGCGGTGAGCCGCCCAACACCCACCAGCTGCGCTTCTCCGACGGCAGCGCGGAGGCCTGGGCCGAACGCTGTTCAGTTCTCAAGGAACGGGATCACGCACGGATCGGGGCGGCGATCCACTCCGTACGGGCCGTGCCCGCGGACCAGATGGCGACCGTGGCGCGCTGGGCGGAGGAGCGGCGGGCCCCACTGCACGTGCACCTGTCCGAGCAGACCGCCGAGAACGAGGCCTGCCGGGCCGCGCACGGCCGCACCCCCACCCAACTGCTCGCCGACCACGGCGTCCTCGGGCCGCGCACCACCGGTGTGCACAACACCCATCTCACCGACGAGGACATCGCGCTGCTCGGCGGCTCGCGTACCGGCACCTGCATGTGTCCCACCACCGAACGCGACCTGGCGGACGGCATCGGCCCGGCCGTCGCCCTGCAGCGGGCGGGCTCCCCGCTCTCCCTGGGCTCCGACAGCCACGCGGTCATCGACCTGTTCGAAGAGGCGCGCGCGATGGAGCTGAACGAGCGGCTGCGCACCCGCACCCGGGGCCACTGGACGGCCGCGGCACTGCTGCGCGCCGCCACCGCCGACGGCCACGCGGCCCTCGGCTGGCAGGACGCCGGCACCATCGAGGCCGGCGCGCTCGCCGACCTGACGACGATCGCGCTCGACTCGGTCAGGACGGCCGGGCCGCTGCCCCGACTGGGCGCCGAGACGGCCGTATTCGCGGCGACCGCGGCGGACGTGCGGCACACGGTCGTGGGCGGCCGTCAGGTCGTACGGGACGGGGTCCACGCCCTCGTACCGGACGTGCCGAAAGCGCTCGCGGACGCGATCGAAGCCCTGCGCGGCTGACGCCCGCGCGGCCGAACCCCGCCGAACCCCGACCGGCCACCCACGAGGACACCATGAGCAGCAGCACCGTCATCACCAACATCGCCACGCTGGTCACCAACGACCCCTCCCTCGGTGACAGGTCCCCCCTGGGCCTGATCCAGGACGCGGCGGTCGTCATCGACGGCGACCGCATCGCGTGGACCGGTGAATCAAGGAAAGCACCCGCCACTGACAACCGGGTCGACGCGGGCGGCCGGGCGGTGCTGCCCGGCTTCGTGGACTCCCACTCCCACCTGGTCTTCGCCGGTGACCGCACCCAGGAGTTCAACGCCCGGATGTCCGGCCGCTCCTACACCGCGGGCGGCATCCGCACCACGGTCGCGGTCACCCGCGCCGCCTCCGACGCGGAGCTGGAGGCGAACCTCACCCGCTACCTGACGGAAGCCCTCCGTCAGGGCACCACCACCTTCGAGACGAAGTCGGGCTACGGCCTCACCGTCGAGGACGAGGCCCGCGCCCTGCGCATCGCGGCCCGGCACACCGACGAGGTGACGTTCCTCGGCGCCCACATCGTCTCCCCGGAACACACCGACGACCCGGCGGCCTACGTCGCCCTGGTCACCGGCGAGATGCTGGACGCGTGCGCACCGCACGCCCGCTGGATCGACGTCTTCTGCGAGAAGGGCGCCTTCGACGGCGACCAGGCCCGCGCGATCCTCACCGCCGGCCGGGACAGGGGCCTGCACCCCAGGGTCCACGCCAACCAGCTCTCCTACGGCCCCGGCGTCCAGCTGGCCGTCGAGCTGGACGCGGCCAGCGCCGACCACTGCACCCACCTCACCGACGCGGACGTCGACGCCCTCGTCCACAGCGACACGGTCGCCACCCTGCTGCCCGGCGCCGAGTTCTCCACCCGCGCCGAGTGGCCCGACGCCCGCCGCCTGCTGGACGCGGGCGTCACCGTGGCCCTGTCGACGGACTGCAACCCGGGCTCGTCCTTCACCTCCTCGGTCCCCTTCTGCGTCGCGCTCGCGGTGCGGGACATGAGGATGACCCCGGACGAGGCGGTCTGGTCGGCGACGGCCGGCGGCGCGGCGGCCCTGCGCCGCACGGACATCGGCCGCCTCGCCCCGGGGGCCCGCGCCGACCTGCTGTTGCTCGACGCCCCGAGTCATGTGCACCTGGCCTACCGGCCGGGCGTGCCACTGGTCGCCGGCGTCTGGCGGCGCGGCGTGCGCGAGATCTGACCCGGGCGTCCGCGCCGGCCGGTCAGGCGGCCCCGGACCGCCACCGCTGCGCCTGCTCCCCGGCCAGCGGCCGCAGCACGAGCCCGTCGCCGCCGTCCGGGGTCACCGCCGTGCCGCTGTCGATCGCCGGACGGATCGTGCCGTCGGTTCCGACGCCGAAACGGAGGTTCTGGCCGTTGCGGCCGTAGACCGAGTCGCACTCCCAGATGCCCACGCCCCGGTCGGTCGAGCCGCGGCTGTCCAGGCAGAAGTCGGAGTCGGCGGCCGAGCGCAGGACGCCCGGACCGGCGTCGACCCGCCAGCGCTGGGTGGCGGAGGAGTCGCAGGGCGCCATGACGACGTCGTTGCCCTTCCACAGCTCGCCGTCCCGGATGTCCAGGCAGCGGCCCGTGGCCAGGTTCACCACCTGGGCGAAGGCGCTGCCCGGCGGCGCGGGCGCCGGGGACCGGGGCGGGGCGCCTCGGCTGGGCGGCGGGGAGGTGGCCGGGCGGTGCGAAGTCCTGCTCGGTGACGGTGACGGCGACGGTGACGGCGACTCGGTGGTGCGTGACGGTGTCGGTGCGGGCGGCGGGGACAGCGAGACCGTGGCCGTCACCGTCACCGGCGGGGGAGTGGGCGTCGCCGCCGACGCGTGCCGGTCGGCGGCCTCGGACGGGGAGAGCAGGAAGACCAGCAGGGGGGCCAGGGCCACGCCCAGCGCCGTCGAGGCCAGCAGGTAGCGGCGGCCGGGCGGCCGGTCCCGGCGGGCGGCACGCGGGCCGGGCGCGGGAACCGGACCGGCGGTGCGTAGGTACGCCGTCCCGTGCCAGGGGAGCAGGCCCTCCGCCAGGGTCTGCCGCGGGGCGTCCCGCAGCGCGGTCAGCTCCTCGACGGCGGCCGCGCAGTGCGGGCAGCGAGCCCGGTGGGCGTCCAGGTCGGAGCTGCGGCGGGGGCCGTCGGGCCGTACCGCCTCCTCGATCAGCCGGCGGAAGTCGGCACAGCGCGGGTCGTCCGAGCCGGCCAGGCGGTGCCGCAGACAGGCCTGGGCCAGCGCCTGCACCGCCTGCGGGGTGTCATGGGTCACGTCCACGCGGCTCAGGCCGAGGTGGGCGGCGGTGCGCTCCACGGGCTCCGCTTCGAGGACGCCGTACCAGATCAGGCCCTGGGCGCGGGACGGGAGCGTCTGGAACGCCGGGAGGAGCGGTGGGACGGGCCCCTCGGGCAGGCCGCCGGCGTTCAGCACCAGCAGCAGGCCCGCGTCGACGCCCGCGGAGCGTTCGTCGGCAGCCCAGGCGGCCGCCAGCCGGGCGGTGAGCAGCAGGAGCTGGTGGCGCAGCGGCACGTTCGGCTCCCGGCCGCGGGCCGTCTCACGGGCCGCCTCGGTCAGGGTCTCCGCGGCCAGCCGGCGGGCCGCGGACTCGCTCGACGCGCACAGCCGGGCGTAGGCGAGGACCGCCGGGTGGTGCCGGCGGCGCAGTTCCTGAAGGGCCGGGTAGGCCGTCGGGGACGGGGTGCGCAGCAGCGCCATCAGCCGCGCGTCCGGCGCTTCGGCGAGTCCCGTGTCCGCCTCGGCCCCGTCGCCGCCCTGAGTCATCGCGTGCCCTCCGTCCCCCGAACTCTCCGGCGTACCGGCCGGTTTGGGGGCTCATGGTGGTGGAGCGGCGCGGTTCCGGAAAGACGTTTCCCTGGGTAACCCCGGTAACGGTTCGCGCATGACGCGGGCGCACAGACCAGGTGAGCCCACGGGTGACCGATGAGCCGGCAGGCATGAGGGCTGGAGCGCCGGGTACCCGTCGAACCGGAGCATTCTGTCCCGGAAACGGCGAAGCGGCCCGGCGCCGTGGCCGGGCCGCCTGGCACGCGGCACCAAAGGGATCACTCCTCGACGGTCAGCCCCTTGCGCAGCCGCACCAGCGTCCGCGACAGCAGCCGGGAGACGTGCATCTGGGAGATGCCCAGTTCCTCGCCGATCTCCGACTGGGTCATGCCCGCGACGAAGCGCAGTGAAAGGATCTTCCGGTCCCTGGAGGGGAGTTCGGCGATCAGGGGCTTCAGCGACTCGACGTACTCGATGCCTTCCAGCCCGTGGTCCTCGTACCCGATGCGGTCCGCGAGCGCGCCCTCGGAGTCGTCCTCCTCGGGTTGGGCGTCCAGGGAGGACGCGGTGTAGGCGTTGGAGGCGGCCATGCCCTCGACGACCTCGTCGTTGGAGATGCCGAGCCGCTCGGCGAGTTCCGCCACCGTGGGGGCGCGGTCCAGCTTCTGCGCCAGCTCGTCCCCGGCCTTGGCCAGGTCCAGCCGTAGTTCCTGCAGTCGGCGCGGCACCCGCACGGACCAGGAGGTGTCACGGAAGAAGCGCTTGATCTCGCCGATGATGGTCGGCATCGCGAACGTGGGGAACTCCACACCGCGGGAGAGCTCGAAGCGGTCGATCGCCTTGATCAGGCCGATGGTGCCGACCTGGATGATGTCCTCCATCGGCTCGCTGCGGGAGCGGAAGCGGGAGGCGGCGAACTTGACCAGCGCGAGGTTCAGCTCGACGAGCGTGTTGCGCACGTACGAGTAGTCGGGCGTCCCTTCCTCGAGCGACTCGAGGCGCTCGAAGAGCGTCCGGGACAGCGCCCGGGCGTCGACCGGGCCGACCTCGTCGAAGGGCGGGATCTCCGGGAGTCCCTCGATCGCCTCGAGGGGATTGATGGGATGATCCAGTTCCGGTGGGGGTGTCGACGTCGCGACCGGGGTATGCGATTCGTCGAGCCGGGGTGACATGGGTGTCCTCCATCGTTCTCGGCATATGGCTGCCGGAGCCAAAAAATCGTGCACTGCGGTGTGCGGCGCCTCCGAAGCCGGCTGTAGGGCTGTGTGTCCTTACTAGCCCTACCCGCTTCACCGAGCAGGTCGCAAGTGCGTTCTGTGTCGATATGTCCGATTGTGGGAGGTTGTTCGGGTGTCGGAGTGCGATTGAAAGGCGTAATGTTCGAGGGCATCAGCGGCCACGACCTCGGGAGAGAGACGGCATGGACCACGGGACGGTCGGCAGCGCACAGTCGGGCCGGCTTCTGGTGGAGGTGCGGGAAGAGGGTCCCAGCGCCGTAGTCACACCTGCGGGTGAACTTGACCACCACACCGCCGATCTTCTGCGCGAGCCCCTCGACGACCTTCTGGAGAAGGGGTTCTCACGGCTTGTGGTGGACTGCTCACGGCTTGAGTTCTGCGACTCCACCGGACTGAACGTTCTGCTCGGTGCGCGACTCAAGGCGGAGGCCGCCGGCGGCGGAGTGCACCTGGCGGGCATGCTCCCGGTGGTGGCGCGCGTGTTCGAGATCACCGGGGCCGAGGCGGTCTTCACCGTCCATGACTCCGTAGAGGCCGCACTGGCCGGCGACTCCGACTGAACCCGTGCTCCCGCCGGTCCCGGACGGCCGATGTCTGTACGGGGCACCGGTCATGTCCAAACGGGGGGTGTTCCGCCGGATCCGTCGGGCAGGAGTCATCCTGAAAGCCGTCGACCGCGAACACGCCGAGCCGTCAGGGACCGATGAACGGCCTGGACGCGACGTACGTGCGAAGGGGGACGACGGAGGAGTCGTGGGCGGACTGTGTACGGACCGCCCGGCACCGAACGGTGCCGGAATGTTGAACTGTGAACTGGTGGATCGGTGAGGTGAAGCGCTGATGAGCACCACCCGGCCTTACTCGCCGGGCGACCGCGGCCCGGAGCCCAGCGGCGCTTCCGGGGCGTCCGAAGGGGGTGCGCCGGAGCCGGGCGCGTCCACGGGGGCAGCCGCGCCGTCCGTGCCGTCCGAGGGCGCGCCCCCGGGACGGGGGCGGCAGGTACGCACGCTGCGCCTGGACGGCGAGAGCGGTGTCGTCCCGCTCGCCCGTGACTTCACCCGCCAGGCCCTGTACGCGTGGGGCTGGCTGCCCGCGGCCGGCGCCGATCAGCGTGCCGCCGCCGAGGACGTGCTGCTCGTGGTGTCCGAGCTGGTCACCAACGCCTGCCTGCACGCCGAGGGCCCGGACGAGCTGCTCCTCGCCTGCGACAACAAGGTGATCCGGCTGGAGGTCTCCGACCGGGGCACCGGCCAGCCGGCCCCCCGCACCCCGCACCGCGCCGGCCGCCCCGGCGGCCACGGCATGTTCATCGTGCAGCGGCTCTGCCTGGACTGGGGCGTCCTGCGCGTCCCGGGCCGCGACGGCAAGACCGTGTGGGCGGAGCTGGGCGCACCGGCGTAACCCGCCGAAGCGCGCCCGCGCCCCCGCCCACCGCACCGGCGCCACCCGCCCGGGCGGCCCCGCTTTCCGCGTCGGCGCACCGGTACGCCCACCGCGCGCACCCGCTCTCGTACGCGGGCCCAGCCACGGAACGCACCCGTTCACGCGCGCAGGTACGGCCACCGGGCGCACCCGCTCGCCTCACTGGCCCACTCGCCGTATATGCGCGCTGCCCCACCCACCGCGCACTCGCACCGGCGCAACCGTCGAGCGCAACGCGCTCCCGCGCACCCCTCTCGCGCCCCAGAGGGTTCCAGGCCCCACCGGAGGCGCCCACGGCCCCCGCGCGAGGTACGGCGTATCGCCGCACGCCCTTCCGTGGCCCGCGCCGCCGCCCTTCCGCGCGGCCCCGGGCGCAGGGACGGCACCGGGCGCGGGGACTTTGCACCTCAGATCTTGCTCAGAACCCCCCAGCCGATTTGCCACCAAGATCAAATACGGCATAGCGTCCCCGTCGTTCGTGCAAGCAAAGCGAACAGGCATGCTGTCCGCCGGGCGAATCCGCAGTTGAGCGATTGACCATCGCTCGCGGGGCCCGGCGGAGGAAAGAGGAGCAAATGATCTGGGGGAAGAAGGTGGCGGGCGGCGTGCTCGCCACCGTCCTCATGGCGACGGGGACCGGCCTGGCCACCGCGGGCACCGCGGAGGCGGCCGGCGCCAAGTACAAGTGCACCGCCGTGGTGCACCTCGACCTGGGCCGGCCCAAGGCCACGTCCACGTGCAAGAAGTCCGCCTCGGGCAAGACGGTGGGCCGGCACCGGGTGAAGCTGGTGTGCGACGTGATCCGCGGCCGCGGCACCCCGCACGAGATCCCGTGGTACCTGTGGGGGCCCTGGGTGAAGCCCGGTCAGAAGTCCACCGTGATGTGCGGCTTCAGCAGCTTCACCCGGTCCTGGTCGGTCGAGACGAAGTCCTGACCCCCGAGCCGGGGACCCGGACAACGACGGAGGGCCGCCGCACATCCTGTGCGGCGGCCCTCCGTCGTTGCGTATGGGGGTGCGTCAGCGCACGTCGCCCATCAGCGACTTCACCTTCCGGCGGTACATCCACACCGCGAAGCCGGCGAGCGCCGCGAGGGCCGCCTCCCCGAAGACCGCGCCCGTGCCGCCGAGGTCGACCCCGGCGATGGCCGGGTTGGACAGCAGGCTGGTGATGGAGTCACCCGCGGTGACCGCGAGGAACCACACGCCCATCATCTGGCTGGCGTACTTGGCCGGGGCCATCTTCGTCGTCACCGACAGACCCACCGGGGACAGGCACAGCTCACCGATGGTCTGGATGAAGTAGATGCCGACCAGCCACATCGGGCTGACCGCGGTGCCGCCCGCGGCCATGCCCAGCGGGATCAGGAAGAAGAAGAACGACACGCCGACCAGGACCAGACCCATCGAGAACTTCACGATGGTGCTGGGCTCCTTATCCCGGCGGTTCAGCCACATCCAGACCCAGGCGAAGACCGGGGCCAGCGCCATGATGAACAGCGGGTTCAGCGACTGGTACCAGGAGGACGGGAAGTCGAAGCCCAGCAGCGAGCCGGAGGCCTTGCCCTCACCGAACGCCTGGACGGTGGACGCGCCCTGGTCGTAGATCATCCAGAACACGGCGGCCGCGACGAAGAACCAGATGTAGCCGGTCATCTTCGACTGCTCGGTGGACGACAGTTCCTTGTCCCGCTTGATGCGCATCAGCACACCGGCCGGGATGACCAGACCGATGACGGTCAGCGGGATCATCGCCCAGTTCAGGGTGAAGTGGCCGGTGACGCCCACGACGCCGTAGAACACGGCCGCGATGATGACCCAGGTCAGGCCCTTGCGCAGCCAGGAGGTGCGCTCCTCGGTGCTCAGCGGCTTCGGGACGACGCTGCTCTGCGGGTTCAGGTGGCGGGTGCCGAGCAGGAACGCGGCCAGACCGATCGCCATGCCGACCGCGGCCATGCCGAAGCCGAGGTGCCAGTTGACCTCCTGGCCGACGGTGCCGATGGCCAGCGGGGCGAAGAAGGCGCCCGCGTTGATGCCCATGTAGAAGATCGTGAAGCCACCGTCACGGCGCGGGTCGTCCGGGCCGTTGTACAGGTGCCCCACCATCGTGGAGATGTTGGCCTTGAGCAGACCCGAACCGGCCGCGACCAGCGCCAGACCGGCGAAGAACGGCGCCTGACCGCCGGGCAGGGCCAGCACGATGTGGCCGGACATGATCGTCACAGCGGCGATGGCCACCGTCTTGCGCGGGCCCCAGACGCGGTCACCGAGCCAGCCACCGGGCATGGCGAGCAGGTACACCATCGCCGAGTAGACGGACACGATCACCGTGGTGGTGGCCACGTCCATCGCCAGGCCGCCGCCCATGCTGCCCTTGCCGGCATCGGGGCCGCCGGAGAGCAGGTAGACGGTGAGCAGGGCCTTCATGCCGTAGTAGGAGAAACGCTCCCACATCTCGGTCATGAAGAGAGTGGCCAGTCCGCGGGGGTGGCCGAAGAAGGTCTTCTCGGACCCGGGGGTGCCCGGGCGGACCGAGTCCTTCGTCAGGCTGGACGCCATGGTCGTTCCTTGCTGGTCGGGACGCGCGATGGAGCGTTGCGCGCCCGGTGGGGGGTTGGCCGGCACCGGCGGGGTCGCTCGTCCACCCCCACGCCCAGGGGGGAGTCCGCTCCGGATCGCGGAGCGGCGGACGGCGACCACCGGGATCCACGCCCCGCACGCGGCACTGCGTCCGGAGCCCGGCCGGAGGTCATTCCTTTCAGGGCTGATCTTCGTCAGCCCGCACACAAAAGAGACCCTCAGCGACAAGTGCCCGCCAAAGGTCCCCGGTGTGCTACAGGCGTTCACGTCACTCTACGTCAGGACACTGCCGGATATGGAAGGACTTGAGACACGGATCACAGGTGTCGGGGGAACTGCGGGACCTGATTCGAAGGTCTCCCCTACGATCGCATCCCCCAGGCAATGGTTCGTACCACTGGCCCGGGAAGGTAAGAATCCCGGGAAGCGATCACACCCCGGCACCGAGCGCGGGCGGTCTACCATCACCTCATGACCCGTGTACTGCTCGCCGAGGACGACGCGTCCATCTCGGAGCCGCTGGCCCGCGCACTGCGCCGGGAAGGTTACGAGGTCGAGGTGCGCGAGGACGGACCCACCGCGCTCGACGCCGGCATCCAGGGCGGTGTCGATCTGGTCGTGCTCGACCTGGGCCTGCCCGGCATGGACGGCCTGGAGGTCGCCCGCCGGCTGCGTGCCGACGGGCAGTCCGTGCCGATCCTCATCCTGACCGCGCGCGCCGACGAGGTGGACACCGTCGTGGGCCTGGACGCGGGCGCCGACGACTACGTCACCAAGCCCTTCCGGCTCGCCGAACTGCTCGCCCGGGTACGGGCCCTGCTGCGGCGCGGCGCCGCCGAGCCCCAGCAGCCGCCGGCCACGCACGGGGTGCGCATCGACGTCGAGTCGCACCGCGCCTGGATGGGCGAGGAGGAACTCCAGCTCACCGCGAAGGAGTTCGACCTGCTGCGGGTGCTGGTGCGGGACGCCGGACGCGTGGTCACCCGGGACCAGCTCATGCGCGAGGTCTGGGACACCACCTGGTGGTCGTCCACCAAGACCCTCGACATGCACATCTCCTGGCTGCGCAAGAAGCTCGGCGACGACGCGGCGAACCCCCGCTACATCGCCACCGTGCGCGGAGTCGGCTTCCGTTTCGAAAAGAGCTGAGCCCCCCACCGGGGGCCCGGCACCGCTTCAGGTAACCAGGACATGCGCCGACGTCTCATCCAGTCCACGCTCGCCGTCGTCCTCGTCGTGATCGCCGTCTTCGGGGTCTCCCTGGTGATCGTCGAGACGCGGACCATCACCAGCAGCGCCCAGGAGCGGGTCGAGTCCGAGGCGGTGCGGCTGGCGAGCATCGTGGACAGCCGCATCCTCGCGGAGGAGAACGTCAACTCCGAGGTCCTGCGCAACCCGGTCAGCAAGGACCAGTACGCGGTCATCAAAGTCCCCGGCCGGGCGCCGATCGAGATCGGCAGCAAGCCCGAGGGCGACGTCATCCACGCCACGCAGCGGGGCGAGGAGGGCGAGACGGTCACCGTGCAGGAGCCGCGCTCCGCGGTCACCCGCGAGGTCGGCCGCACCCTGCTGATCATCGGGCTGGTCGCGCTGCTCGCGGTGATCGCCGCCGTGCTGCTCGCCGTCCGCCAGGCCAACCGCCTCGCCTCCCCGCTGACCGACCTCGCCGAGACCGCCGAACGCCTCGGCTCCGGCGACCCGCGCCCGAGGCACAAGCGGTACGGCGTCCCCGAGCTGGACCGGGTCGCCGATGTCCTGGACTCCTCCGCCGAGCGGATCGGGCGCATGCTGACCGCCGAGCGCCGCCTGGCCGCCGACGCCTCCCACCAGCTCCGTACGCCGCTGACCGCGCTGTCCATGCGGCTGGAGGAGATCACCCTCACCGACGACCCGGACACGGTGAAGGACGAGGCGACCATCGCGCTGACCCAGGTCGAGCGGCTGACGGACGTGGTGCAGCGGCTGCTGACCAACGCCCGCGACCCGCGCACCGGCTCCGCCGTCACCTTCGACCTCGACGAGGTCATCCAGCAGCAGCTCGCCGAGTGGCGGCCCGCCTACCGCAGCGCCGGCCGGGCCGTCGTCTCCTCCGGCAAGCGGCATCTGCACGCCGTCGGCACCCCCGGCGCGGTCGCGCAGGTGCTGGCCGCGCTGATCGAGAACTCCCTCATGCACGGCGGCGGGACCGTGGCCCTGCGCACCCGGGTCACCGGCAACCAGGCGGTAGTGGAGGTCACCGACGAGGGGCCCGGTGTCCCGGCCGACCTCGGCGCGCGGATCTTCGAGCGCACCATCAGCGGCCGCAACTCCACCGGCATCGGACTGGCCGTGGCCCGCGACCTCGCGGAGGCCGACGGGGGCCGCCTGGAGCTGCTCCAGGCCAAGCCACCGGTGTTCGGCCTGTTCCTGTCCCGCACGCCCCCCTCCCGCAAACCGGAGGAGAACGGGCCCACGGTCCGCTAGCGGGACCCGGGACCTCCCCGGAACCGGCTGCGGCAGCCGGCTACGGAACGCGCTGCCGGGGCTCGGACGCGGGCTTCCTGGGCTGCTGCGCCAGGATCGACTCCGCGCCCGCGACCGCCTCCCGGGCGGGCATGGCACGGAACACCCAGGTGCGGTAGGACCAGAAGCGGAACAGGGTGGCGACGCCGATGCCCACGAACTTGAAGATGTTGCTCTGCAGCGGGCTGTCCCAGCCGAAGCCGTAGGTCGCCAGGTACAGCACGCCGTTCTCGATCACCAGACCGATCGCGCTGAACAGCAGGAACAGCGTGAGCTCCCGGGTGCGGCCGCTCTTTTCACGGTCCCGGTACGTCCAGTAACGGAAGCCCACGTAATTGAAGGCGATGGCGACGACGGTCGCGATGATGCTGGCGCGCACCACCGGCAGGTCGGAGACGTGCCGGACCAGGTTGAACACGCCCAGGTTGACGAGGACACCGGCACCGCCGACGGCACCGAACTTGGCCACCTCGCGTACGAGCCGTTGCAGCCCCGAGGAACGTAGTTCCATGGCTGTGCAGCTCCCGTCCGTAGGTTTCGTCAGCCAAGCCATGCTATCCAGGCCGCACCCCCGGCGCCTGCGGACGAGGCCACAGCTTGGGAACGGGTCGGAAAGAGCCGGGAAAGCCCAGGGTAAGAGGGGGTGTGAGGCCGGTAGGCCGGGCGGGTCGGTCTGGCCGATACGCTAGGGGGGTGACGTTCCCGGTAGTCGGCATGGTCGGCGGGGGGCAGCTCGCGCGTATGACGCACGAAGCCGGCATCCCGTTGGGCATCAGGTTCAAGCTCCTCAGTGACACCCCTCAGGATTCCGCGGCACAGGTCGTGAACGATGTCGTCGTCGGCGACTATCGCGACCTGGACACGCTGCGTGAGTTCGCGCGCGGGTGCGACGTGATCACCTTCGATCACGAACATGTACCCACCGAGCACCTCAGGGCCCTGGAGGCGGACGGCATCCCCGTGCGCCCGGGGCCCGACGCGCTCGTGCACGCCCAGGACAAGGGCGTGATGCGGGCGAGGCTCGACGCGATCGGCATCCCCTGCCCGCGGCACCGCATCGTGAGCGACCCGCGGGACGTGGCCGCCTTCGCACGCGAGGGCCTCGCCGAGGGCGCCGAGGGCGACGGCTTCCCCGTCGTCCTGAAGACCGTCCGCGGCGGCTACGACGGCAAGGGCGTGTGGGTCGTCGACTCAGCCGAGGAGGCCGCCGACCCGTTCCGCGCGGGCGTGCCCGTCCTCGCCGAGGAGAAGGTCGACTACGTCCGCGAGCTCGCCGCGAACGTCGTACGCTCCCCGCACGGCCAGGCCGTCGCCTACCCGGTGGTCGAGTCGCGGCAGGTGAACGGCGTCTGCGACACCGTCATCGCGCCCGCCCCCGACCTCGGTGAGGACCTCGCGCTGCGGGCCGAGGAGATGGCCCTGACCATCGCCAAGGAACTCGGCGTCGTCGGCCACCTCGCCGTCGAGCTGTTCCAGACCCGCGACGGCCGCATCCTCGTCAACGAACTCGCGATGCGCCCGCACAACTCCGGCCACTGGACCCAGGACGGCGCGGTCACCTCCCAGTTCGCCAACCACGTCCGCGCGGTCCTCGACCTCCCGCTCGGCGACCCGCGCCCGCGCGCCCCGTGGACCGTGATGGTCAACGTCCTGGGCGGCGACTACCCGGACATGTACTCCGCGTACTTGCACTGCATGGCCCGCGACCCCAAGCTCAAGATCCACATGTACGGCAAGGACGTGAAGCCCGGCCGCAAGGTCGGACACGTCAACACCTACGGCGAGGACCTGGACGACGTCCTCGAGCGCGCACGGCACGCAGCCGGCTACCTGAGAGGCACGATCACCGAATGAGCCCTGTTGTTGGCATCGTCATGGGGTCGGACTCCGACTGGCCCGTCATGGAGGCCGCCGCCAAGGCGCTGGACGAGTTCGAGATCGCCTACGAGGTCGACGTCGTCTCCGCGCACCGCATGCCGCGCGAGATGATCACGTACGGCGAGCAGGCGGCCGAGCGCGGCCTGAAGGCGATCATCGCCGGCGCGGGCGGTGCCGCCCACCTGCCCGGCATGCTCGCCTCCGTCACCCCGCTGCCGGTCATCGGCGTCCCGGTCCCGCTGAAGTACCTCGACGGCATGGACTCCCTGCTGTCGATCGTGCAGATGCCGGCCGGCGTCCCGGTCGCCACCGTCTCCGTCGCCGGTGCCCGCAACGCCGGTCTGCTCGCGGCCCGCATGCTCGCCGCGCACGACGAGGAGCTGCTCCAGCGGATGCGCGACTTCATGCAGGACCTCAACGACCAGGCCACCGAGAAGGGCAAGCGCCTGCGGACCAAGGTCGAGGGCGCGGGCAGCGGCTTCGGCTTCGGGAAATGACGCCCATGGCATCCCTGGACGAGGCCCGCGAGCTGCTGCGCGAGTTCCCGGTCGTCGACGGCCACAACGACCTGCCGTGGGCCCTGCGCGAACAGGTCACCTACGACCTGGACGCCCGGGACATCGCCGCGGACCAGAACGCCCACCTGCACACCGACCTCCCCCGGCTGCGCGCGGGCGGCGTCGGCGCCCAGTACTGGTCGGTGTACGTCCCCTCGGACCGGCCCGGCGCGGTTCCGGCCACCCTCGAGCAGATCGACTGCGTCCGGCAGCTGATCGACCGCTACCCGGCCGACCTGGCCCCCGCGCTGACCGCGGCGGACATGGAGGCGGCGCGGCAGGGCGGCCGGATCGCCTCCCTGATGGGTGCCGAGGGCGGCCACTCCATCGCCAACTCGCTCGGCACCCTGCGCGGGCTGTACGCGCTCGGCGTGCGCTACATGACGCTCACCCACAACGACAACAACGACTGGGCGGATTCCGCGACCGACGAGCCGGGCGTCGGCGGCCTGTCGGCGTTCGGCCGCGAGGTCGTGCGCGAGATGAACCGGCTCGGCATGCTCGTCGACCTCTCCCACGTGGCGGCGACGACCATGCGGGACGCGCTGGACACCTCCACCGCGCCGGTGATCTTCTCGCACTCCTCCTCCCGGGCCGTCTGCGACCACCCGCGCAACATCCCGGACGACGTCCTGGAGCGGCTGCCCGCCAACGGCGGCATGGCGATGGTGACGTTCGTGCCGAAGTTCGTGCTCCAGGCGGCGGTCGACTGGACGGCGGCGGCCGACGCGAACCTGCGCGCCCACGGCTTCCACCACCTCGACACCACCGCCGAGGCCATGAAGGTGCACCGCGCCTTCGAGGAGAGCACCCCGCGCCCGGTCGCCACGGTGTCCACGGTCGCCGACCACCTCGACCACATGCGCGAGGTCGCGGGCATCGACCACCTCGGCATCGGCGGTGACTACGACGGCACGGCGTTCACCCCGGACGGCCTGGACGACGTCTCCGGCTACCCGAACCTGCTCGCCGAACTGCTCGACCGCGGCTGGTCCCGCCCCGACCTGGCCAAGCTGACGTGGCAGAACGCGGTACGCGTGCTGGGCGCGGCGGAGGACGTCGCCCGCGACCTCCGGGCCACCCGCACCGCGTCCAACGCCACGATCGAGTCCCTGGACGGCACCGGGGCCTGACGGCAGGCAGCGGGACGGCAGGCCTGCCTGGCGGGCCTGCCGTCAGGCGGGTCTGCCTGTCCGGCGGTTGGGCCCGTCTGGCGGACCGGTCCGTGTGGTGGTCGCGCTCGTCCGGCGGTCGCGCTCGTTCGGTGGTTCGGCGTGGCCAGTGGCCGGCCGGCCCGGCCGGGGCGCCCGCGCTCGGCGACTCCCTGGGCATCCTGCGCCTGCTGCACACCCTCGGCCTGCGCGTCCTCACCCTGACCGGCACCGCCTGGGCGGGCGCGGCCGGGCTGACCCGGTTCGGCGAGGAGGTGGTCCGGGAGATGAACCGCCTCGGCGTCCTCGCCGACCTCTCCGGCGCCGGCGACGCCACCGTGCGCCGGACCCTCGCCCTGTCCCGGGCACCGGTCCTGTGCACCCGCTCCGCGGCCCGCGCCCTGCGCCCGCACCCCGCCAACCTGCCCGACGACCTGCTCGCCGTACTGGGCGCGGCCGGCGGTCTGTGCATGGTGCCGATGACCGCCGAGCAGACCGGCCCGACCGTCCGGGACGTCGCCGACCACCTCGACCACGTCCGCGACGTCGCCGGCCCCCAGTCCGTGGGCCTGTCCGGCACCTACGACACCGGCGCCGCACACCCTCGCG
The DNA here is from genome assembly GCF_040704065.1 of Streptomyces sp. NPDC047869. Lineage (NCBI taxonomy): Bacteria > Bacillati > Actinomycetota > Actinomycetes > Kitasatosporales > Streptomycetaceae > Streptomyces > Streptomyces sp. NPDC047869. Next base: position 41,627 of record NZ_JBEYRK010000006.1, on the reverse strand, counting down.
GCCTAGCCGACACCTCCCGCTATCCCCAGCTGATCGCCGAGCTGCTCCGCCGCGGCTGGGCCGAGTCCGAGCTGGCCCTGCTGACCTGGCAGAACGTCCAGCGGGTGCTGCGCAGGGCGGACTTCACCGCCAAGACCGCACAGCACCGCCGCGGCCCGTCGACCGCGAGCATCACGGAGCTGGACGGCTAGGCCCTTCCAGCGGCCGTCAGTCGAGCCCGTCCGGCCGCTCGATCCGGCACAGGCAGAACGGATGCCCGGCCGGATCGGCGTACACCTGGAAGTCCTTCTTCTCCCGGTCCTCCAGGTCCAGCGGCCGGGCTCCCAGCGCGAGGACCTTCTCGTGGGCCGCGTCCATGTCCGTCCAGGTCGGCCCGCCGTCGAAGTCCAGGTGGAACTGCTGCGAGTCCCGGTCGGCGCGCGGCCACTGGGGCGGAGCGAATCCCTCGGCCCGCTGGAAGGAGAGCCGCGGCCCGTCCGGGACCCGCAGGACGACCCAGTTGTCGTCCTCGGCGTCCGGGGTGCCGCCCGCCACCGCCGCGTAGAACGCGGCCAGCGCGTGCGGGTCGGGGCAGTCGAGCACGACGCTGCGCAGACGGGCGATGGCCATGGGTCCTCCAGGTGTCAGCAGGCGCAGAGGCAGAACGGGTGCCCGGCCGGGTCGGCGTAAACCCGGAAGCTGTTCCCGCCCTGCTCGGCCAGCGGCTTCGCACCCAACGCCAGCACCCCCTTCTCCGCCTCGTCCAGGTCCTCTACCACCAGGTCCAGATGCAGCTGCTGCGAGGCGTCCGGCGACGGCCAGCGCGGCGGGACGTGTCCGGGGGCCCGCTGGAAGGCGAGCGCCTGCCCGCCCGGCACCTTCAGGTCCACCCACTGCGCGTCCCCCTCGGGGGTGCCGCCCAGTACCTCGGCGTAGAAACCGGCGAGCGCGTGCGGGTCCGGGCAGTCCAGGACGACCACACCCAGCTTGGCGAGAGCCATGACTTCCTCCACGACGTCCGAGTTACCGTTGAACCCGGTTATCCGGTAACGGTTACCGCATGCTCCCGCAAGGCGGGTAACGTCGCAACCGGATTGCGGAGAAGAGAGGCGGACATGACCGAGCGATCACCCGCCCCGGAAGGCCTGGCGCTCATCGAGTCCCTGGTGAACACGCTCGACATCGAGAGCGGGCGGGACGCGCTCGACACGGCCGACGGCCGGCGGCTCCTCGGGCTCAGCGAGGACGAACTGGCCGGCGCCCGCACCCTGCGCGAGTCACTGCGGGCCACCCTGCTCGCCCACGCCGGCCACCCGCCGCACCGCGAGGTCGCCCCGCTCGGCGAGCTGCTGGCCGACGCACCTCTGCACATCACCGTCGATCCCGGCGACGGCTCGGCGGCCCTCGCCCCGGCCGACACCGGCCCGCTGCTCTCCCGGGTCGCCGCGGCCGTCGCCCAGGCCCTGGTCGCGGGCACCTGGACCCGGCTGAAGGCCTGCGCCGCCGACACCTGCCACTGGGCGTACTACGACCGCAGCCCCGCCGGCCGCGGCCGCTGGTGCTCCATGCAGGTGTGCGGAGCGCGCGCCAAGATGCGCCGGTACCGGGCGAAGGGGCCGTACACCACGGAAAGTTCGACGGCCACATAGCCGCCCCGTGGGGCAGAATGCAAGAGGACGCCGGTTCGGCCGACTGAGCCTCGGCCGAACCGGCGTCCTCCGGATAGCACTCGGAGCCGGCGCTACGCGGTCGGGCGGCCCATCGCCCGGTACGTCCACCCGGCCCGCCGCCACAGCTCCGGGTCCAGCGCGTTGCGCCCGTCCAGGATCAGCCGGGCCGCCGCCACCTCGCCCAGCGAAGCCGGGTCCAGCTCGCGGAACTCCCGCCACTCCGTCAGGTGCAGCACCACGTCGGCCCCCCGGACCGCCTCCAGGGCGGAATCCGCGTAACCCAGCGTCGGGAAGACCTTGCGGGCGTTCGCCATGCCCTTCGGGTCGTACACGGTCACCTGACCGCCCTGCAGATGGATCTGCCCGGCCACGTTCAGCGCCGGCGAGTCCCGCACGTCGTCCGAGTCGGGCTTGAAGGCGGCACCCAGCACCGCCACCCGCTTGCCCAGGAACGAGCCGCCGCCGAGCGCCTCCCGGGCCATCTCCACCATCTGGCCGCGCCGGCGCATGTTGATGGAGTCGATCTCCCGCAGGAAGGTCAGCGCCTGGTCCGCGCCCAGCTCACCGGCGCGCGCCATGAACGCCCGGATGTCCTTCGGCAGACAGCCGCCGCCGAACCCGATCCCGGCGCGCAGGAACTTCCGCCCGATCCGGTCGTCGTAACCGATGGCCTCCGCGAGCTGCGCCACGTCACCGCCGCCCGCCTCGCAGACCTCCGCCATCGCGTTGATGAACGAGATCTTCGTCGCGAGGAACGAGTTCGCCGCGGTCTTCACCAGCTCGGCCGTCGGGAAGTCCGTCACCACGAACGGGGTGCCCTCGCCGACCGGCGTCGCGTACACCTCGCGCAGCAGCTTCTCCGCCCGCTCGCTGCGCACCCCGACCACGATCCGGTCCGGGTGCAGCGTGTCCTGCACCGCGAAGCCCTCACGCAGGAACTCCGGGTTCCAGGCCAGCTCCGCGTCCGCGCCGGCGGGCGCGTGCTCCGCGAGGTAGTCGGCCAGCCGGTCCGCCGAACCCACCGGCACGGTCGACTTGCCGACCACCAGCGCCGGGCCGCGCAGATGCGGGGCGAGCGAGGCGATGGCCGCGTCGACGTACGACATGTCGGCCGCGTAGTCCCCGTGCCGCTGCGGGGTGTTCACGCACACGAAGTGCACATCGCCGAACTCGGCCACCTCGGCCCAGTCCGTGGTGAAACGCAGCCGCCCCGAGGACCCCTCGAAGCCCGTCACGTGCCTGCGCAGCAGCTCCTCGAGCCCCGGCTCGTACATCGGGGTCTCGCCGCGCTCCAGCATGGCGATCTTCTCGGGCACGACGTCGAGCCCCAGCACCTCGAAGCCCAGCTCGGCCATGGCCGCGGCGTGCGTGGCGCCGAGATAGCCGGTGCCGATCACGGTGATCTTCAGGCTCATGGGTGCGCTCCAGCTCGGGGACTCGGTCATGCGGTGCCTGAGCATAGTCGGGCCGCCCACCGGGCATTTTCCCCGCTGTCACCAAGCTCACGTAGGCGGGTTCCGGGCGGCCCACTAAAATTTGAGTTACTTAACGGTAATTAGCGTCAGTATCACTGTGTCTTTGGAGCGTGAGAGACCGTGGCCGGAACGGCTGACTTCGACCTGTACCGCCCGTCCGAGGAGCACGACATGCTCCGGGACGCCGTCCGCTCGCTGGTCGAGGCGAAGATCGCGCCGTTCGCCGCGGCGGTCGACGAGGAGGCCCGCTTCCCCCAGGAGGCCCTCGACGCGCTCGTGGCGAACGACCTCGCCGCCGTGCACGTCCCCGAGGAGTACGGCGGCGCCGGCGCCGACGCGCTCGCCACGGTCATCGTGATCGAGGAAGTCGCCCGCGCCTGCGTCTCCTCCTCCCTGATCCCCGCGGTGAACAAGCTGGGCTCCCTGCCGGTGATCCTCTCCGGCGGCGAGGAGCTGAAGAAGAAGTACCTGACCCCGCTCGCCAAGGGCGACGCGATGTTCTCGTACTGCCTCTCCGAGCCGGAGGCGGGCTCGGACGCGGCCGGCATGAAGACCAAGGCGGTCCGCGACGGCGACCACTGGATCCTCAACGGCGTGAAACGCTGGATCACCAACGCGGGCGTCTCCGAGTACTACACGGTGATGGCGGTCACGGACCCCGCCAAGCGCTCCAGGGGCATCTCGGCGTTCGTCGTCGAGAAGTCGGACGAGGGAGTCTCCTTCGGCGCCCCGGAGAAGAAGCTCGGCATCAAGGGCTCCCCGACCCGCGAGGTCTACTTCGACAACGTTCGCATCCCCGCCGACCGCATGATCGGCGAGGAGGGCACCGGCTTCGCCACCGCCATGAAGACCCTGGACCACACCCGCATCACCATCGCCGCCCAGGCGCTCGGTGTCGCCCAGGGCGCCCTCGACTACGCCAAGGGCTACGTCCAGGAGCGCAAGCAGTTCGGCAAGCCGATCGCCGACTTCCAGGGCATCCAGTTCATGCTCGCGGACATGTCCATGAAGATCTCGGCGGCCCGCGCCCTCACCTACCAGGCCGCCGCCGCCTCCGAGCGCGGCGACGCCGACCTCACCTACCTCGGCGCCGCCGCCAAGTGCTTCGCCTCGGACACGGCGATGGAGGTCACCACCGACGCCGTCCAGCTCCTCGGCGGCTACGGCTACACCCGCGACTACCCGGTGGAGCGCATGATGCGCGACGCGAAGATCACCCAGATCTACGAAGGCACCAACCAGGTCCAGCGGATCGTGATGGCGCGCAACCTGCCGTAGCCGGTCGCGGATCCACGGTCTCCGGAAGGCGCCCCACGGGGCGCCTTCCGTCTGTTCGGGGGCGCCTTACGACCGGTCGGTCACATGCGGGCCGGGGATGGTGGGCGTAGGACGGAAGCACACGGGGCCCGATCCGGGTCCCAGTCTTCCCAGGAGGAGCCATGACCCAGCCCGGAACCATGACCCCGATGACCAAGGAGATGCAGGACTGCGTCGAGGCCTGCATGACGGCGCACACCATGTGCGAGGAGGCCATGAGCTCCTGCATGCACATGGGCGGCCAGCCCCAGATGCAGATCATGCGCGCGCTCATGGACTGCTCCGAGATGACCCGCATGTGCTCCGACATGATGATGCGCCGCTCGCCCATGGCCCAGGAGATGTGCGCGATGTGCGCCAAGGCCTGCGACATGTGCGCCGAGGCGTGTATGTCCATGCCGGACGACCAGCAGCTCATGCGCTGCGCCGAGGCGTGTCGCCGCTGCGCGGAGATGTGCCGGACGATGGCGGGCGCCCGGATGTGACCTCGCGCGCCTGCGTGTGATCAAGGGCACCCACGGGGTGCCCTTGATCGTTTGTGCGGCAGGCTGGGCGCATGACCGATACGGATGCGACGACGGCTTTCGACGCCGCCGAACGGACCATGTGGGCCGGGCGGACCGAGGCGTACGCCATGAGCTTCGGGCGCCTGTGCGCTCACACCGTGCCCACCCTGCTGGACGCCGCAGGCGTCGGCGCGGGGACCCGGGTGCTCGACGTGGGTACCGGGACCGGCACGGCCGCGCTGGCGGCGGCGGAGCGGGGCGCGCTGGTGCGGGCCGTGGACGCCGATGCCGGGATGGTCGCCGAGGCGCGTCGGCGCGGGGTGACCGCCGAGGTGGCGGTGCTGCCCGAACTGCCATTCCAGGAGGGCGAGTTCGACGCGGTCGTCGGGAACTTCGTGCTCAACCACGTGGGCCGTCCGCGCACCGCCCTCGCCGAGTTGCGGCGGGTGCTGCGGCCGGGAGGGCGGCTCGCGGTGACGCTGTGGGGCGCCCGGCGCGGGGGCGGGCAGGAGCTGCTCGGTGCCGCGTGCGCGGCGGGCGGCGCGGTCCCGCCGTCGTACCTGCCCCGTCTCGCGCCGGACGAGGACTTCGAGCGGACCCCCCGGGGCCTGGCCGGGCTGCTCTCGGAGGCCGGCTTCGGCGGTGCCGGGGCGGAGGAGCTGGAGTGGGACCACCGGGCGACCGTCGAGGAGTGGTGGGGCGGGGTGGCCGCCGGGGTCGGCACCGTCGGCCTGGTCGTGACCTCGCAGGACGCGGAGACCGCCGGACGCGTCCGGCGCGAGTACGAACGGCTGTGCGCCCGGTACGACGAAGGGGAAGGGCTGCTCGCCCTTCCCCATGTCGCGCTGCTGGCCTCCGGGACCGCCTAGTTGCCGGAGACGGTCACCGTCTCGTCGTTCTTCAGCTCGTCCACCAGGGTCTTCACCTTCGCCTTGTCCCAGACGAGGTTGCCGCCGGAGGAGCCGGAGATCGGCATGTTCATGGACTTGCCGTCCCCGCTGCTGACGCCCTTCATCGCCCAGAACATCGACGCCAGGTCCCACAGGCTCATGTCCTTGTCGACGGTCAGGGAGTCCAGGCCGGCGCCCATGGTCGGGTAGAACTTGAACGGGTTGAGGACCGTCGACGGGGTGGCGACCTGGTGGGCCAGCGCGGCCAGGAACTTCTGCTGGTTCTTGGTGCGCTGCAGGTCGCTCGCCGCGAAGGCGTGCCGGGTGCGGACGAAGGCCAGGGCCTGCTCGCCGTTCAGCGTCTGCTTGCCGGCCTTGAAGTCGGCGCCCGACCACTTGTCCTTGAAGCCCTGGTCGAGGTTCATCTCGACACCGCCCACCGCGTCCACGATCTTCGCGAAGCCGCCGAAGCCGATCTCCACGTAGTGGTCGATGTGCAGGCCGGTGTTGAACTCGATCGTGCGGACCAGCAGGGTCGGGCCGTCCTCGGCGTAGGCCGCGTTCAGCTTCGTGTGGCGGCCCTGGTTCGCGTAGACCTTCCCGGACGTCGACCCCTTGTAGGAGGGGATCGCCACGTCGGAGTCGCGCGGCAGCGAGATCAGGGTGTCGCCGTTGCTGCCGACGTGCAGGATCATCATCGAGTCGGTGCGCTGGCCCTGCGCGGAGCCGGTGTGCAGCTTCTTCTTGTCCTCGGCCGTCATGCCCTTGCGGCTGTCGGAGCCGACGATCAGGTAGTTGGTGCCCTCGCCGGTCTCGGGCCGGTCGATGACCTTGGAGAGGTCGACGTCCCGGTTCAGCTTGGAGTCGGCCCAGAAGTAGGTCGCCACCGACGTGACGATGAGCACAGTCACGAGCGTCAGGGCCGTCAGCTTGATCCGCCGCCGCCAGTTCGGGGCGGGGCGGGGGCCTCTGCCGTAGGGCTCCTCGGGGCCGCCGGGGCCGCCTCCGCCGTAGACCTGGCCGGTGTTGTAGCCGCTGTCGTAGTCGTCGTATCCCTGGCCGTCGACGTACGACGGCTGCTGCGGGACCCCGGCGCCGTAGGGCGGCGCCGACGGGCCGGGCGTGCCGTACGGGCGCTGGCCGGGCGGTACCGCCGGGCCGCGCTGCACCTGACGCATCACGCGGGCGCCTTCCGGCTGCGCACCGCCGCTGCCGCGTCCGTAGCGCGGGCCGCGGTTGTCGTCGGACCATCCCTGGGGCCAGTCATTCATGCGCCCCAGTGTGCAGGTCGGGGGCGTGTGCCCCACAAGGGTTGTCGGAAAATAAGGGCGCCGCTGTTGCGAAGCTGACACAAATTCCGCGAATGTGACTTCGTCATAAGGTAGGGGTCATGACAGATCAGGCCCCGGACGCGGATCCGGACATCCCGGGCAAGCCCACCTCCGCTTCCCGCACCACGCTCAGCCACATCATGACCCACAACGACACCAACCTGCTGGGGACGGTGCACGGCGGGGTGATCATGAAGCTGGTCGACGATGCCGCGGGCGCCGTGGCCGGCCGGCACTCCGGCGGACCCGCCGTCACCGCGTCCATGGACGAGATGGTGTTCCTCGAGCCGGTCCGCGTGGGTGATCTGGTGCATGTGAAGGCCCAGGTGAACTGGACCGGCCGGACCTCGATGGAGATCGGCGTGCGAGTGCTCGCCGAACGCTGGAACGAGTCCGCCCCCGCCACCCAGGTCGGCTCGGCCTACCTGGTCTTCGCGGCCGTGGACGCCGACGGCAAGCCGCGCCGGGTGCCGCAGGTGCACCCGGAGACCGACCGTGACCGGCGCCGCAACCAGGAGGCGCAGATCCGCCGCACCCACCGCCTGGCGCGCCGCCGCGCGATCCGCGAGCTGCGCGAGAAGCGGGCGGCGGAGGGCTTCGAGGACTGACCCGGCGCGGCGGGCCCGGCGCCGGCCGGGGACCGCCGGTCCGCGGCCCGCGCCGGTGAGCCGTTCACCGCTCCCGCGCCGGTCGGTGCGACGGATCAGGTGCCCCGCGAGCACACCACCTCGTTGCCGCGCACCACGATGTGCTCCGGCCTCGCCGGGTCCCCGGTCCGCACCTTGCGCACCTTGCGGGCGTCCAGGAAGTCGGACCCGGTGGTCACCTTCATCAGCGGCCCCTGGCCGCGCACCGCGCGCAGCTCGCTGCCGGGCAGGGCCGCGGCCAGGGAGCGGGCCGAGCGGTCCCAGCGGGGGTCGTAGGAGACCACCGTGTGCGAGACGTCGTGGGCGGCCGCGGTGACCGGCCGGTGGGTGGCGGCGAAGCCCACCGCGGCGAGCGCCGCGTCGAGCCGTTTGGCGACCCCTTCGGTGCGGGTGCCGTTCTCCACCTGGACCCGGATCCGCCGCGGGTCGACCTCCACCGGGACCGGCCCGGCGGGCCGCGGCCGCTCCGCGCTGAGCGGCTTGTCCTCGCGCAGCGCCGCGAAGAGCGCGCCGGACGCCGCGTCGTCCCACTTCAGGGTCGAGCCGAGCCCCTTGACCTGGTAGTTCATCTGTCCGATGGGCACGGTGGTGAACTCGGAGGAGGACGGGGAGAAGTTCCGCATCGCCCGGCCGAGGTCGAGCAGCTCGTCGGTGCCGAAGCCCACGTCGGCGCGGACCGATCCGAGCACCGCCCGGGTCACGTCCCGGAACCGCATGGGGTTCAGCAGCACCCCGGAGGAGGTGGCCCGGTCGATCAGCGCGGCCAGGAAGTGCTGCTGCCGCTTCATCCGGCCCAGGTCGCTCGCCCCGTCGACGTGCCGGGCGCGCACGTACTGCAGTGCCTGCCCGCCCATGAGGGTGTGGGTGCCGGGCGCGAGGTCCAGCCCGGTGTACGAGTCCTTCAGCGGTGTCGCCGTGCAGACCCGGACGCCGCCGAGCACGTCCACGGTCCTCATGAAGCTGGTGAAGTCGACCTCCAGATAGTGGTCGATCTTCACATGGGTCATGTTCTCCACGGTGCTGATGGTCAGCTGGGGGCCGCCCTCGGCGTAGGCCGCGTTCAGCCGGGCGGGGTGCGCGGCGCGCTGCCGGCCGGTGGCCGTGTCGGTGTGCGCGGGCACCTCGGCGTAGGAGTCGCGGGGCAGGCTCACCACGCTCGCCCGCTCCCGGTCCGCCGAGATGTGCACGATCATCATCGTGTCGGTGCAGTGGCAGGGCTGGCCACCGAGGTGGTACGCCCGCCGCTCCCGCTCGCCGATCTTGTCGCGGCCGTCGGTGCCGACCAGCAGGACGTTCGTGCCGTGCCCCGCCCGGGGCCGGTTCTTCATGTCCTTGAAGGCGTCGACCCGGGTGATGCCGGCGTCCAGGCTGGTGACGACGGCGTGGCCGATCCCGGCCGAGGCGAGGACGACCACGGACAGCGTGGTCACCGCACGCATCGCCCAGCGCGGCCGCCTGGGCCGCATCGCCCGCCCGGCCGGCCGGCCAGGCCTGGGCGGCCGGGGCGGCCTGGGCACGCGGGCGGACGGCTGCGGCCGGCGTTGCGGCCTGGTGGCGTCTCCCCCACCCTTCGCGGCGGGGGAGGGGGACCGTGGCGGGCTGGGCAAAGGGAACCTCCGGACGACGGCCGTACGTGGGATCCGTGAGCACGGTAGGGCGATACGATCCTCAGCCCGCCGATCGGCCCCGGCGGCGCGCACCGGTGTCCCCCGTTCGCGGTAACGTGAGCCCCCTATGAACACCAAGCCCGACGTGCGGCACCCCGCCGTGTCTGTGATCATGCCCGTCCTCAACGAGGAGCGGCATCTGCGCGGGGCCGTCCAAGCGATCCTCGCGCAGGAGTACGCCGGCGAGCTGGAGGTCGTGATCGCCCTCGGTCCGTCCACGGACCGCACGGACGAGATCGCCGCCGAGCTGGTCGCGGAACATCCCCGCGTACACACCGTCCCGAACCCGACCGGCCGCACCCCCGCCGCGCTGAACGCGGCGATCAAGGCCTCCCGGCATCCGATCGTGGTCCGCGTCGACGGCCACGGCATGCTCTCGCCGAACTACATCGCCACCGCCGTCCGGCTCCTGGAGGAGACCGGCGCGCAGAACGTCGGCGGTGTCATGCACGCCGAGGGCGAGAACGACTGGGAGCACGCGGTCGCCGCCGCCATGACCTCGAAGATCGGCGTCGGCAACGCCGCCTTCCACACCGGTGGCCAGGCGGGCCCCGCCGAAACGGTCTACCTCGGGGTGTTCCGCCGCGAGGCCCTGGAGCAGCAGGGCGGCTACAACGAGGAGTTCATCCGGGCCCAGGACTGGGAGCTGAACTTCCGCATCCGGGAGGCGGGCGGCCTGATCTGGTTCTCGCCGGAGCTGAGGGTGTCCTACCGGCCGCGGCCCAGCGTGAAGGCGCTGGCCAAGCAGTACAAGGACTACGGCCGCTGGCGCCATGTCGTGGCCCGGTACCACGAGGGCTCGATCAACCTGCGCTACCTCGCCCCGCCCACGGCGGTGTGCGCGATCGCCGCGGGCCTGGTGGTGGGCGTCGCCCTGACCCCGTGGGGCCTGGTGATACCCGGCGGCTATCTGGCCGCGATCCTGGCGGGCTCGGTCCCGGCGGGCAAGGGGCTGCCCCTCAAGGCCCGGCTGCGGATACCGGTGGCTCTGGCGACCATGCACATGACGTGGGGCTGGGGCTTCCTGACCAGTCCCAGGTCGCTGGCGAAGCGGGTGATCGCCTCGCGGCGCCCGGCGGTGCTCGAACCCCGCTGACGACGGAACACGAAGAGGGCCCCACCTGTCCGAGGCGGGGCCCTCTTCTCATGCGCTCACCGCGCTACCACTGGTAGGGCTTGTACACGTCCATGCACTTGGAGGTGTCCGAGCCGTTGAGGGCGTCGGAGTTGCTCGGCAGGTCGCCGGCCTTCGGGGCCGACTTCTTCGGGTAGACGGAGCCCGTACGCCAGTCCGCGCCGACGACGACGGTGACCCCGGACACGTCGGTCGACCGTTTCACCTGGCTCGCCGGGATGCCCAGCGCCTTGGCCACGGCCTGTGCGTCGCCCTGCAGTTCGGCGCTCGGGTAGCGCACGACGGTCTCGTCCGCCGAGACCGCCGCCGAGGTGTCGGTGTCCGCCCTGGCGTACCCGTGCTGCACGAGGACCTGGCCGATCGCGCGCGCCCGGCCCTGCACCGCGGGCCCGGCCGAGGACTGGGTGGCGTTCTGGACGAGCACGCCGAGCCGGGCCGCGTCCGTCGAAGGGGTCTTGGCCGGTTCGGCCTTGTCCTTCTTCTTCGCTTCCTTGCCGTTCTTGTCGAAGGGCACGTCGTCGCGGAGCATCTGCCACATCTTGTCGGCGCCGGCCTTCTCCGGCACCACGTGCGAGCCGTTCACCGGGTCCTCGACGTTGGGCATCGTCACCGACGTGATGCGGTTGGACGGTACCGACTTCAGCTCCATGCCGAGGTCGTAGAGCTTCTTGACGGTGCCGATCTCCTCCGACACCGTCAGCGACTTGGTGGCCGCCTCGGCCAGGTCCGTCAGCCGGCCGGTGTCGGTGAAGACGCTCTGCTGCCTCAGCGTCCGGATCATCGAGTTCAGGTACATGTGCTGGGCGCGGGCCCGCATCAGGTCGCTGCCCCAGGCGTGCCGCGTGCGCAGCCACTGCAGGGCCTGCACGCCCTCGATCTTCTTCCGCCCGGCCTTCAGCTTGAGTCCGGAGCCGCCCCGCTGACTGGGCGTCGAGCGGTCCCAGACGTTCTGGTTCACACAGACCTCGACGCCGCCGATGGCGCCCGCCATCCGGACCACGCCCGCGAAGTCGATCGTCATCCAGTGGTCGATGTAGACCCCGGTGAGGTTCTCCCAGGTGGCCAGCGTGCAGCCGGCGCCGCCCCGGGCCAGCGAGGTGTTGATGATGTCGTTGGTCGCCGGGTACGACTTGCCGGTCTTCGGGTCCTCGCACTGGGGGATGTCGACGCGGGTGTCCCGCGGGATGCTCACCATCGCGGCGCTCTTGCGGTCCGCGGAGAGGTGGATGAGCATCTGCACGTCGCCGAGCGGCGGGTTCCCCCGGTTGTCCTTGCTGCCGCCGAGCGCCACGTTCGCGTCGGAGTTACGGCTGTCGGAGCCGATCAGCAGGATGTTCAGCGGTGTCTGGCCGGCCGCGTTCGGGCGGGTCCGCTGCGCCTTGGAGTCGTCGGCGTTGCTGCGCCGGCCCTTCTGAAGGTTGCCGTTCAGATGCTCGTAGTACAGATAGCCGGCACCCGCGGTGCCGAGTATCACCACGGCCAGCACGATCGCCGACCAGCGCAGCGCGCGCCGTCGGCGCGGCCGCCGGTCCGTCTTCGGGCCGCCACCACGACGCCCCCCGCCATGCCGTCCGGACCCCGCAGGGGCGCCCGCCGTCCGCGTCGTGAGCGACATCGTGTCCTCGACCGCGGGAGGCTCCCCCCGCACACCGCTCTGCGCCAACTCCCTGCCCCCCACTTGCGCCATGCAACGGGTCCGTCCCGCGTCGGGTTAGACGCACGACGGACCCGATGGGTTACCTGTGAACCACGCTGAACCATGAACTGCCTGAACTGTGAACGGCCTTGGCTACGAGGCGCACTGCACCTTGTCCGCGGTGGACTGGCCGTCCACCTCCGGCGCCTTCGTCGGAGCGGTCAGGGACGCACCCGCGCCCTTGAAGTCCTTGCCCAGGGTCAGCGTCATCGCGGGCAGTCCCTGCGCGTTGGTGACGCTCTTGCCCGGCTTCAGGGCCGAGCCGGACAGGCCCATGATGGCGGCCAGCCGGCGTGCCTGCGCCGCCTGGTCGGGCGCGTACTCCAGCGTGGTCCTGCTCAGCGGGGCGGGGGCGTTGCCCCCGTTCTCCGACTTGAGCACGCCCGCGTTGTTCTGCAGCCAGTTGAGCTCGGCCTGCGCGCTGCCCTGCGCGGCGCCCCCGTTGAGGATCCGCACCCGCACCTCGGAGGGGTCGGACTTGGTGCCCTTCAGCCGGGCGGCCGCCTCGTCCTTGGCCTTGGCCTTGGCCGCCTTCTGCTTCTTCTTCACGTCGGTGAAGGAGACGTCGTTCTTGATGGCGTCGAAGACCGCGGGTCCCTTGCTCTGGTTGACGATCACCGTCTTGTGGACGACGCCGTCGGCCGGATTGTCCAGGACGGGCACCGTCATGAACGAGATGTTCTTCGGCGGCACCTTCTTCAGTTCGAGTGCCACGTCCTTGAGCGTGCTCACCGAGCCGATGCCCTGGTCGACGGTCAGCGCCTTGGTGGCGGCCTCCGCCAGCTTCACCAGCTTCGTCGGGCTGGTGAGGGTGTCGCTGGAGGACATCTTGCGCATCAGCGAGCCCATGAACTGCTGCTGCACCTTGATGCGGTCCAGGTCGCCCTGGTTGCCCCAGCTGTGCCGGGTGCGGACGAACGCCAGCGCCTGCTCGCCCGCGACCTTCGACGGGCCGGCGGGCAGGTCGAGATGCGAATCCGCGTCCTTCACGGCGTGCTTGAGGCACACGTCGACACCGCCGACCGCCGTCGTCAGCGTCTTCACCGCGTTGAAGTCGACCATCATGAAGTGGTCGGGCACGATCCCGGTGACCGCCTTCACGGTGTTCATGGTGCAGCCCGGGTCCCGGCCGTCCTGTCCCAGGCTGGTGTTGAACCGGACGTCACTGGTGCCGGCGACGACCTTCTTGCTGCCGTCGGGCTGGATGGTCTCGCAGTCGGGGACGTCCACGATCAGGTCGCGCGGGATGCTCAGCGCGGTGGCGTTCGTCCGGTCCTTGGCCACGTGCAGCAGGATGTTGGTGTCCGCGTGGCCGACGCTGCCCTTGTCGCCGTAGCCCTCGTTGCCCTTGCCGGTCCGCTTGTCGGTGCCGATGATCAGGATGTTGAACGCGTCGTCCTTGCTGAAGCCGTCCTTGGCCGCGCTGGTGTCGGTCGTGGTGACGTTGCCCTCTAGGTGCTTGAGGTAGAGATAGCCGGCCGTGCCGACGGCGAGGAGGACGAACGCCGTGCCGCCCGCGGTCCAGGCCAGCGCCTTCTTGGCCGTCGACTTCTTCTTCACCGGCCGCCGGTTGCGCCGCCCCTGCGGCGGCTCGGGCTCGGACTCGGGGCCACGGCGCCGGCGCGGGGCCGGCACGTCCGCGCCGCGCGCCTGAGGCATCTGGCGCGTCCCGCCCGCCGCCGAGTCGCCGCGCCCGCGCCCCGCGCCACCGGAGGCCCGGGAGCCCGGTTTGCGCGGGCCGGGAACCGCCGACTGCGGTGCGGAAGGGCTCAGTCGCAGTTCGTATTCGCCGGTGTTCGGATTGAGCACCCACTGGTCTGCGGGGTCGATGTTGTCCGCCCGCCCACGGCCTTGCGCGTCCACGGTTGTCCGAATCCTCCGTCGGGGCCACGCGGCGCCTTCCCCCTCAAAGGCGCTCGGGTCTCGGTGAAACAGTGCGCGACCCCAGGACAGACCTCGTGGCCGGGTGCACCGGATCGCTCACACTATCCGTCCAGTTCAGCGTCGAGCGACGGCGGTGACAAATTCCACGTTCCTACAACCGGGCAATCCCCCTCATATTTCTGAACAAAAGTTTGTAGGCCCTGCTGTACGCCTTACTCGCAGGTGTGCTCGTCGGCGGTGTTCCCGCGGAAGGTGGGGGTGGGGGAGGGGGCATTCTTACGGTTTTCTTCCCCTCCGCCGCCGGGAACCTGCCGTGAAACGGCCTTCACCGCGACCGGCTGGTCCGCCCGCAGCCGGGCGAACAGCTTCTCGGCCTCCGGCTCCACCAGCTGGTCGCGATTGGCGTCGTAGACGTACGACTTCCGCGGCACCGTCAGGAACTGGACATGTTCGGTGGGGATGTCGCGCAGTCCGCGCACCAACTGGTACAAACCACGCAGACTTGCCAGTTCCGGATCGGTGGTGAGCGAGGAGGTCGCCGCGTCCAGCAGCGGGTAGAGCTTCACCGGGTTCAGCAGCACACCGCTGCTCTGCACCTTGTTCACGAGCGCGCCGAGGAACTGCTGCTGCCGGTCGATCCGGTCGGTGTCGCTGCCGTTGCCGAGCGACTTGCGGGCCCGCACGTAACCGAGCGCCTGCTCCCCGTCGAGCGTCACCTTCCCGGCCGGCAGCCTGAGTTTGGCGGCCTTGTCGTCGATGGGCTCCCGCAGGCACACCCGCACCCCGTCGACGGCGTCCACCATCTCCTTGAACCCGCTGAAGTCGACCACCATGTGGTGGTCGACGCGGATGTCCGTCAGCTTCTCGACGGTACGGATGGAGCAGGCCGAACCGCCCACCTGGAAAGCCCGGTTGAACATCGCGAACACCGGCTCGCTGCGGCTGCCGTCCGCCCTGCGGCAGCCGGGGATGTCCACCATCAGGTCCCGCGGCAGCGAGACGGCGGTGGCGCTGCGCCGGTCGGCGGCCAGGTGCAGCAGGATCGTGGTGTCGGACCGCTCGCTGCCCACGTCCCGCCCGTACTCCTGGTTGCCCTGCCCGGCCCGCGTGTCGGAGCCGACCAGCAGGATGTTCTGCGCGCCCCGCACCAGCGAGGTGGGCCGCTCCCGCTCGTACCGGGCGAGTTCGGCGGCGGCCGCCTCGTCGGCGGTGATGTTGCCGTTGAGCTTGGCGTAGACGACCCAGCCGATCCCCGACGAGGCCATCAGGAACGCGGTCACCCCCACCGCCGTACCCCACACCCACCGCCGCCGGTGCCGTCGTGCCAGGCCCTCCCCGTCGGCCGAGGACCCGAGGCCGGGGCCGAGGGGCTTGCCTGCGCTGTCGGGCACGTCCGGTCACACCCCTCCATGGCGTACGAGCGTCACGTGCTGCTCCTACGACGATGGCGGGACGGAGCCGGGGGAGCCGCCCTTTGCTACTCCATCCGGGTGACGGCGGTGGGGCCTGCCCGACGGGTGGCCGGGGCGGTGCCCAGCGGGCTCAGTGGCGGGACGCGGCTCAAGGGCGGGACGCGGCTCAGTGGCGGGACGCGGTCACCCGCTCGCTCTCGATCCGCTTGGCCAGGCCCTCCCCGTCCAGCCGGTCCAGGTTCCGGCACAGCACCACGGACCCGCCGACGGCCAGCGGCGCGTAGAGCCCCGCGCTCAGCCCGTCCCACGTGTCGTACGGCAGCCCCGACAGCAGTCGCGACCCGGGCCCCGTCAGATCCAGCGACGGCGCCTCGGACAGCGCCCGCTCGACCACCTCGGCCCCGCTGAACTCCGCACCCGCGACGATCAGCGCGGGGTCCTCGGGGTCCACCGGGGCGAACGGTGCGAACCGGTCCCCCTGGCTCGGCGCCTCCACGGCGTAGTCGACGAACCCGTCCGGCGTTCGCGGGAACCGCCCGCCGAGCGGCCGCAGCGCGAGCGCGACCCGCTCGCCGCGGCAGGCCCGGGCCGCCTCCAGGGTGTCGGGCCCGCTCACGACGGCATCGGCGGCAGCCGGGTTGCCGGCCATGTCCGCGACAGCTCCCACCGACGAGCAGGCGAGCAGCCACACCGCCGTCTGCCAGTGGGCGGGCAGCAGCAGCGCGACCCGGTCACCGGGGCCGATGGACAGGTCGCCCTGCAGCAGGTTCGCGGTCTTGGCCACCCAATTGGCGAAGGTGGCCACGGACAGTTCCACGCGCTCGCCCGTGGCGTCGTCGTAGAAGGTCACCAGGGGGCGTCCGGCGTCCGCGGCGAGCGCGGAACGCAGCAGGTCGGCAGGGGTGCGATCGGTGGCGTTCACCCGCGCAAGAGTACGCCGGGGCGGCCCCGCGCACCGAGTGCCGGGGCCACCGGTTCGGCGCAACGGCCGCCGACGCACCGTCAGTTCCCCGATGGCGGGCCACGGCGACCGTGCCCAGGATCAAGGACATGCGTGGATTCCTCAGCTCCCCGGCCCGCGCCACCTCGATCGGCGTCACCTGCGCGGCCGCCCTTGTCCTTTCGGCGGCCCTGCCCGCGACCGCCGCGTCCCCGCGAGCGGGGCGGCCGGCCGGGGCGGCGGCCCCGGGCAGCACCCAGTCGCTGCCGCTGGCCCCGCTCGACCAGGAGCGCACCCCCGGAACCGCCCCCGAACAGGGCCTGTACCGCACCGGCGTACGGCACTTCTCGCTCGTCGGCGTGATCTGGGACGACCCGGACACAGCCCTGCGCGGCACGGTGCAGGTACGGACCCGGTCTGCGGCGTCCGGAAAATGGTCCCGCTGGCAGGACGTCGAGACGCACAACGGGGACCACGGCGCCGACCCGGCCACCGCCGAACGCTCCTCGGGCCGGGTGCGCGGAGCCACCGCGCCGCTGTGGGTGGGCGACTCGGACGGCGTGGACGTACGGGTGCGCGCCGACTCCGCGCCGGACCGGGCTGCCACGGACCGGCGCGGGGGCGGCGACCCGCCCCTGCCGTCCGGGCTGCGCCTGGAACTCGTCGACCCCGGCGGCACGACGACGGCCCAGGGGCCGCAAGCGGACAGCCCCCGCGCCCTGCCCGCGCTGAGCCGGCGCGACACCGAGCGGGAGATGGACCGTCTGCGGGCCGAGGGCGACCTGGACGCCGTGGACGACGGTGTGCCCCGGGCCAAGCCCTACATCGGGCCCCGCCCGGGAATCGTGACGCGCCGGGGCTGGAGCGCGGACGAGTCACTGCGCGGGCGCGGGTTCGTGTACACGAAGAAGATCAAGGCCGCCTTCGTGCACCACACGTCCACCGGCAACAACTACTCATGCTCCCAGGCCCCGTCCGTCATCCGGGGCATCTACCGCTACCACGTCAAGAGCATGGGCTGGCGGGACATCGGCTACAACTTCCTCGTCGACAAGTGCGGAACCATCTACGAGGGCCGGGCCGGCGGAGTCACCAAGGCGGTCCTGGGCGCCCACACCCTCGGGTTCAACAGCAACAGCATGGGCATCGCCGTCATCGGCAGCTACGGCTCGAGCAAGCCGTCCGGCGCCGCGGTGAAGGCCGTCGCCAAGCTCACCGCGTGGAAGCTCGGCCTCTACGGCGCCAATCCGCGCGGAAAGACATATCTGACATCGGGTGGCGGCAATCTCTACCCAAAGGGGAAGAGCGTACGACTGAACGTGATTTCCGGACACAGGGACGGATTCGCCACCGACTGCCCGGGCAAGCGGCTCTACTCCAAGCTCGGCTCGGCCCGTTCCAGCGCCGCGCGGTACCAGGGCCGCTGAGGACCGGGACGCGGGCACCGTCGTCGGGAGATACGCGCGGTCGAGGGAATCCTGGCGCCGATCCCGCCGGACACCGCGCGGCCACCCGAGGCGTCGCCGGCCGGTCTGCATACACTGACCGGCCGAAACGAGAAGTTCGGCCGGTCCCGGCAGGAAGCGGAGACGACAGGTGACAGAAGCGATCCTCCTGGTCGGCGGCAAAGGCACCCGGCTGCGCCCGCTCACGGTGCACACGCCCAAGCCCATGGTCCCGGCGGCCGGGGTGCCGTTCCTCACGCACCAGCTCGCCAGAGCGAGAGCGGCGGGCGTGGAGCACATCGTCCTCGCCACGAGCTACCTCGCCGAGGTCTTCGAGCCCTACTTCGGCGACGGCGCCGCGCTGGGCCTGCACATCGAGTACGTCACGGAGGAGGAGCCCCTCGGCACCGGCGGCGCCATCCGCAACGTGGCCCCGCTCCTGCGCTCCGGTCCCGACGACCCGGTACTGATCTTCAACGGCGACATCCTGACCGGCCTGGACATCCGGGCCCTGGTCGACACGCATGAGTCGACGGGCGCGGACGTCTCCCTGCACCTGACGAAGGTGACGGACCCGCGTGCCTACGGTCTGGTCCCCACCGACGGGACCGGCCGGGTGCTCGCCTTCCTGGAGAAGCCGCAGACGCCGGAGGAGATCGTCACCGACCAGATCAACGCGGGGGCGTACGTCTTCCGCCGCTCGGTCATCGACACCATCCCGGCGGGCCGTCCGGTCTCCGTGGAACGCGAGACCTTCCCCGGTCTGCTGTCCGCCGGGGCCCACCTGCAGGGCATGGTGGACTCCACGTACTGGCTCGATCTCGGCACCCCCGCGGCCTTCGTGCGCGGCTCCGCCGACCTGGTCCTCGGCCGGGCCCCCTCGCCGGCCGTCCCCGGCCGCTGCGGCGACCGGCTGGTCCTGCCCACGGCCGTCGTCGCCCCGAACGCCAAGCTGACCGGGGGCACGGTGGTCGGCGAGGGCGCGTTCGTCGCGGAGGGCGCCCGGGTCTCCGGCTCGACGATCCTGCCCGGCGCGGTCATCGAGCCCGGCGCCGTCATCACCGACTCCCTCATCGGCAGCCGCGCCCGGGTGGGCGAACGCTCCGTCCTCACCGGCACGGTCATCGGCGACGGCGCGGTGGTCGGCCCCGACAACGAACTCCGCGAAGGCGTCCGCGTCTGGTGCGACGCCCACATCCCCCCGGCCGCCCTCCGCTTCTCCTCGGACCAGTAAGCGCACCAAGCCGACCCAGCTGCGGGCATGCGTGCCTCCCCCAGTGCCTCAAGGGCCTGGGGGGACCCCCAGGGCGGCGCGGGTGAGCGATGGGGTCCCCCCCGCTCGAGCGAAGCCGAGCGTGGGGGAGGCACCCCGCGAGCGCGGGGCAAGCGCAACCCCCAGGCCGGCGCCAACGCCGAGCACCCACGCACACCCCAGCCCTAAAGCACCCCGATGTCCCACCGAGGCATCTTCGGCGCCCGCCGCCGCGGCACCTGCCCACTCAGCAGAATCAGCCGAGCCGCCCGATGCCGCTGCCCCGCATACGGCTCCAGCAGCCGCAGCATCTCCGCGTCATCGGCGTCCCGGTTCCGGTCCAGCACCCATCCCACGATCCCCGGCAGATGCAGATCCCCGACGGTCACCGCGTCCGCCGCCCCATGACTGCGCTGCACCACCTCCGCCGACGTCCACGGCCCGATCCCCGGCACGACCTCCAGCCGCGCCCGAGCCTCGTCCGCCGGCATCCCCACCGCCTGCTCGAGCCGCGCGGCGACCCGCACGGCCCGCAGGATCGTCGAGGCCCGCTTGTCGTCGACCCCGGCCCGGTGCCACTCCCAGGAGGGAATCAGCGCCCACGTCCGCGCAGCGGGCATCACCCACATCGGCCGTTCGAACGCGCCCGCGGGGCCGGGCGCCGGCTCCCCGAACCTCCGCACCAGCAACCGCCACGCCCGGTACGCCTCGTCGGTCGTGACCTTCTGCTCCAGCACCGACGGAATCAGCGACTCCAGCACCAGCCCGGTCCGGGTCAGCCGCAGCCCCGGCCGCCGGTGCCGCGCCAGCGCCACCACCCGGTGCCGGGGCACGAACGCGTCCGGGTCGTCGGCGGCACCCAGCATCCCGGGCAACTGCTCCAGCAGCCACTGCGCGCCCGGTCCCCACGCCTCACCGAGCACCTCACCGCCGTAGGCGCGCACCCGCAGCGTGCCCGGCCCGGCCGGCGTCAGGGCGGCCCGCCACACGGACCCGTCCGGTGTGGTCCGGAACGTCGGGTCGCCGGGCCCGCGCCGCAGCGGACCCAGCACCAGCCCCAGATCGAGCGGCCCCTCCGGCGTCCAGCGCCGCACCCGCGCCGGCCCCGCGGCCTGCCGGGGTATCCCGGCGGCGGCACCGGCGGGCACACCGACATGCCCGCCGCGCACGGTCGTACGGGTGGGGCGCGGAGCGAATCGTCCTGCCACTGGTGGGTTCCTAGGGGGTGGTGGTGCCGGGGCTGTCCTAGAGACTAGGCGGTCGCCGGGGGCGTCGGACGCGACTTGCCCACGGACGTCACCGCACCTCGATGAACGTCCCCGCGTCCCGCTCCGGCCGCGGCCGCGGCTCCTCGTCCGGATGGCCCACCGCCACCGCCCCCATGGGGTCCCAGTCCGCCGGCAGTCCCAGCACCTCGCGCACCGTGTCCCGGCAGAACATCGTCGACGACACCCAGGCCGACCCCAGCCGCTCCCCGGCCAGGGCGACCAGGAGGTTCTGCACGCCCGCGCCCGTCGCGACCACGAACATCTCCCGCTCGGCGCCGTCCCGCCGCGCGTCCCCGTAGGCGTGCGAGCCGTCCATGACGAGGCACGGCACGACCAGGTACGGGGCGTTGCGCAGCACGTCGCCGCGCCGGACCCGCTTGGTGATGGACCCCTCGCTCTTGCCGTCCCGGCGCAGGTCGGCGATCCAGGCGTCCCGCATCGCGTCGAGCAGCCGTACCCGCGACTCCTCGGACTCCAGGAGCACGAACCGCCAGGGCGTGGTGTGGTGCGGGGCGGGCGCGGTGACCGCCGCGGCCACCGCGCGCCGGACCGCGCCGGGGTCCACGGGCTCGTCGGTGAAGGCCCGCACGGTACGTCGCCGGGTCACGGCCTCGCGCACGGCCTCGGACGTGCCCAGCCGGAACATGTCGTCCCGCGCGGTACGCACCAGCGCCCGCGCCCCCTCGCCGTCCTCGCCGTCCACCACGTGGGGCAGCCCGCGCACCACGGCGACCGGGAGTCCGGCGGCCTTGCCCTTGACCAGGTCGCCGGCGGCGGCCAGTTCGTCGGCGGTGGCGACGACGGTGGCGCTGAGCGGGTTGCCGTGGGCGTCCGTGCCCCCGCGCAGATCGTCCAGCACGCGCACTCCGGCCGCGCCGATCGCGACGTCCGTGAGCCCCGCGCGCCAGGGCCGGCCGAAGGTGTCGGTGACGACGACGCCGACCCGGACGCCGAGGGTGTCGCGCAGCCCGTCGCGGATCGCGCGCGCGGACGCGTCCGGGTCCTCGGGGAGCAGCAGCACGGTGCCGGACGGGGTGTTGGAGGCGTCGACCCCGGCGGCCGCCATCACCAGGCCCTGGCGGTTCTCGACGATGCGCAGGGGGCCGCGCCGGGCCACCACCCGCACGGTCTCCGCGTCGATCGCGGACTCGCGGTCGTCCGCCCGGACGACACGACCCTCCGCCTTGGAGACGATCTTGGACGTGACGAGCAGCACGTCCCCGTCGGCCAGCCCGGGTTCGGCGGCGGCGATCAGCTTGGCCAGGTCGTCGCCGGCCCGCACCTCGGCGATGCCGGACGGGGCCCAGACCCGGTACTCGGGGCGCCGGCCGCTCACGCTCCCCGCACCTCCTCGGCCAGTGCAAGCGCCTCCCGGGCCATCTGCGCGGTCGCGTCGACGTCGGTCATCATCAGCGGCACCGCCCGGCAGCGGATCCCGTCCGCCTCGACCCGCTCCACCACGCCCGCGTCGACGGTGTCGACCAGCCAGCCGTCCAGCAGCCCCGAGCCGTAGTGCTCGGCGACCGCGGCTGCCGTCGACTCCACGCCGACCGCGGCGAGCACCTTGTCGGCCATCCCGCGCACCGGCGCGTCCCCGACGATCGGGGACAGGCCCACCACGGGCACGCCCGCTTCCGCGATCGCCTCACGGATGCCGGGCACGGCCAGGATGGTGCCGATGGACACGACCGGGTTGGACGGTGGGAAGAGGATGACGTCCGCCTCGGCGATGGCCTCCAGGACGCCCGGCGCCGGCTTGGCCTGCTCGGCGCCGACCGGCACGACCGCCTCGGCCGCGACCGAGGCGCGCAGCCGCACCCAGTACTCCTGGAAGTGGATCGCCTTGCGCTCGCCGTCGATCTCCGCGGCCACGTGGGTCTCCACGCGGTCGTCGGTCATCGGGATCAGCCGCACACCCGGCTTCCAGCGGTCGCAGAGCGCCTCGGTGACCGCGCTCAGCGGAAAGCCGGCGCCCAGCATCTGCGTCCGCACGATGTGCGTGGCGAAATCCCGGTCCCCGAGACCGAACCACTCCGGGCCGACCCCGTAGGCCGCCAGCTCCTCCTTGAGGTGGAAGGTCTCGTCCGTCCGCCCCCAGCCCTGCTCCTCGTTGATGCCGCCGCCCAGCGTGTACATCACCGTGTCGAGGTCCGGGCAGACCTTCAGCCCGAAGAGGTGGATGTCGTCGCCGGTGTTGCCGATGACCGTGACGTCCGCGTCCGGCACGGCCCGCTTCAGACCGCGCAGGAACCGGGCACCACCGATGCCGCCTGCCAGAACCACAATGCGCATGGGCCGATTCTCGCAGGCGGGTACGACATCGTGTCAGGCAGTCACCGGACGCGGTCCGGTGCGCGCCTCGCAGTGCGGGGAGTTGTGCATCGGCATCTCGGTCAGGCCCGGGTGGTAGACGTGCAGGCTCACCGCGGGCTCCAGCGCGTCGTTCACCACCTCGTGCACGTAACCCGGCGCGAACACCCGCTGGGCGCCGGCCGTCAGCGCGCGCGTGTCCCGCTCGGTGCGCTCGGTCAGCGTGCCCTCCAGGACGGTGAGGACACCGGAGGAACGGCCGTGGTCGTGCGTCCCGCTGCCCTGGCCGGGCACCCAGGACAGCAGCCAGACCTCGTAGCCGGGGCCGGTGCGGAGCCGGTGGTACCAGCGGGTGGTGGCGTCGTAGCGGACGAGGTGCGCCCACTGGGAGCGGTCGGCGGCGATGGCGCGGGCGAGGCCCACGAACTCGGCGACCGTGGCGGGGTGCTCACGCGGCGGCTGGAGCAGGTGCGGGACTTCGAGGATGTCGCCGGCGATCTGGAGGTCGTTGTCGCTGTTCATCGGGTGAGGGGGTTCCTCGGCGGGGGAGTGGGGGCTGGGTGTCGCTCTGCGTCCGCCCGGGTCACGGGCGATGAGAGGGGTCCCGGATGAGGGTCGGGGACGGGGAAACGCGGCCGAGCCGGGATGGACTCGGGAGCAGCCGGAGCGCGATGGGCTCAACAGCTGGGACAGCAACAACAGCTACAGCGCGCGCGTGCGGCACCGAGGGACCCGGCGGTGCGGGTCGAGACGGGTGCCAAGTTCGCGAGCATGCCCACTAGGACACCGGCTCACACCCGGACTGTCAACTCGACGCCCGGAAAGTGCGACATGGTTCACCTCATCCGGTTCATCTGTCAGGTGAAAGGTTTGTTCACCCGGATCGCGGGACACATGGCGCTCAACCGAGCGCTCGAGCCTCGCAGGAACGAGATCGAACGCAGGGGCGTCCTTCTTCGTACAGGGAACTGTGCGGGGTCCGCCGCCCCTCGGGGCCTCTTCTGTGTGTCATGGTTTATGGCGATTTGAACACTTTCCGCATGGCCTTGGTTCCGCAGAGTGAATAACGGGCTCAATAGCAGATCTCGGCTTGACTCGCCCGGAGCAGCACACTTGTAATTTCACTCGTGTCGTTCAGCCGAAATCGGTAGCGGCTACGCACGGGGACGTGAAGACAGACGAGGGGCGCACATGACCGAGCTGGTGCAGCAACTGCTGGTCGACGACGCGGACGAGGAACTCGGCTGGCAGGAGCGCGCACTGTGCGCCCAGACCGACCCCGAGTCCTTCTTCCCTGAGAAGGGCGGCTCGACCAGAGAGGCGAAGAAGGTCTGCCTCGCCTGCGAGGTGCGCTCCGAGTGCCTCGAGTATGCCCTCGCCAACGACGAGCGCTTCGGCATCTGGGGCGGTCTGTCCGAGCGTGAGCGCCGACGGCTGAAGAAGGCCGCCGTCTGACCGGCGCCCCGGTCACGTTACGGCCGCCGCACCGCCGAGCGGCCGGACGGCACCCTCGCACATGTCGCGAACGGCCCGTCGCCCGTGGGTTATCCACAGGCGGCGGGCCCTCGTCATGGTCAGCCGATAGTGTGGTCGCTCGTCCGAGACGCTCCGCTGTCCCCTCGGGGCACAGGCGTCCACCGCAGTCCATCGAACCGGGGCCCGTACCTCGATGTCCGTGCACAGCCAAACGGCAGCTCAAGACCCGGCTGCCCACCCTGAGTTTCCGCGTCATGTGGTGACCGCGGTCCTCGTCTCCCACGACGGCGCCCGCTGGCTGCCCGACGCGCTGGCCGGACTGCTCGGCCAGGAGCGCCCCGTCCAGAACGCGGTGGCGGCCGACACCGGCAGCGCGGACGACTCCGCCCAGCTGGTCACCGAGGCGCTCGGCGACGACCGTGTGCTGCACCTGGCCCGGCGCACCGGCTTCGGCCAGGCGGTGGAGGAGGCGAGCCGCATCGCCCCCCTCCTCACCCCCGACGAGCTGCCCTACCTCAGGCGTCCCAGCGGCTGGGACCCGGTCACGCGCTCGTGGCGCGACGACGCCTACGACCTGCCGGAACTGCCGCACGGCGAGCCCGTCCAGTGGCTCTGGCTGCTGCACGACGACTGCGCCCCCGAACCCGACGCCCTCGCCCAGCTGCTCCGGGTCGTCGACAACGAACTCGAACTGGGCCGCGACGACGTGGCGATCGTCGGCCCCAAGCTGCGCGGCTGGTACGACCGCAGGCAACTGCTGGAGGTCGGCGTCTCCATCGCCAACTCCGGCCGCCGCTGGACCGGCCTGGACCGCCGGGAACAGGACCAGGGCCAGCACGACCACGTCCGCACCGTGCTGTCCGTCTCCACCGCCGGCATGCTCATCCGCCGCGACGTCTTCGAACAGCTCGGCGGATTCGACCGCCGGCTGCCGTTGATGCGCGACGACGTCGACCTGTGCTGGCGGGCCCACACGGCCGGCCACCGGGTCCTCGTCGTCCCCGAGGCGGTCGTACGACACGCCGAGGCGGCCTCCCGCGAGCGCCGCACCGTCGACTGCGTGGGCCGCACCGCCGCCTCCCCGCACAAGGTCGACAAGGCCGGCGCCATCTACACCCTGCTCGTCAACACCCGCACGGCCGCACTGCCCTGGGTGCTGCTGCGGCTCGTCCTCGGCACCCTGCTGAGGACCGTCGCCTACCTCGTCGGAAAGGTCCCCGGACAGGCCGTCGACGAGATCCGCGGTCTGCTGGGAACCCTGCTGCGGCCCGAGCGGATCCTCGCCGGCCGCCGCCGCCGCGGCGGCCCCTCCCAGATCGACAAGACCGAGCTGCGCCGGCTGTTCCCGCCCCCCGGCGCGACCATCCGCGCCACCGTGGAACAGGTCGCGGGCAACTTCTCCGACCGCTCCGACAGCGAGACCGCCTCGGCCGGCCGGCACGGCGGCGCCGTGGAGTCCGGACCCGGCGGCGACGACGCCGACTTCCTGGAGATCGAGCAGTTCGCCCGGCTGAAGCGGATCGCCCGCAAGCCCGGCCCGGTGCTCTTCCTGGCCCTGCTCCTGGTCTCCCTCGTCGCCTGCCGCGCCCTGCTCGGCGGCGGCGCCCTCGCGGGCGGTGCCCTGCTGCCCGCCCCGGCGAGCGCCGGCGACCTCTGGTCCCGCTACCTGGACGCCTGGCACCCGGTGGGCGCCGGCGGCACCGCCGCCGCACCGCCGTACCTCGCCATCGTCGCGACCCTCGCCTCGATCCTGTTCGGCTCCACCGGACTCGCCGTCACCGTGCTGCTGGTCTGCTCGGTTCCGCTGGCCGGCCTCACCGCCTACTTCGCCTCCCGGCCCCTCGTCACCTCCCGCCTGCTGCGCGCCTGGGCCGCCATCGCCTACGCCTTCCTGCCGGCCGCCACCGGCGCCCTGGCCGGCGGCCGCATCGGCACCGCCGTCCTCGCCGTGCTGCTGCCGCTCATCGCGCGCGCGGGCATCGCCGCGAGCGGCCTCACCCATCCCTCCGGCGCGCGCGGCAGCTGGCGCGCCACCTGGGCGTACGCGCTGCTGCTGACCATCACCACCGCGTTCACCCCGATCGTCTGGCCCCTCGCGCTGATCCTCGGCATCGGCGTGCTGGTCCTGCGCCGCGGCGACCTCGTCGCGCACGGCCTGCGCTTCCTCGCCCAGCTCGGCACCCCGCTGCTGGTCCTCGCCCCCTGGTCGCTGACGCTGCTCCCGACCGGCTTCTTCACGGAAGCGGGCCTGGAGTACGGCGCCTCCAGCGCCTCCGCGCTCGACCTGCTCGGCGCCGGCCCCGGCGGTCCCGGCACCGTCGACGGCCTGATGCTCATCGGCATCGTCCTCGCCGCCCTGGCCGCACTGCTGCGCTCCGAACGCCAGTTGGGCATCCGCACCGCCTGGGCGGTCGCCCTGGTGGGTCTCGTCTTCGCCGTCCTGTCCAACCACTCCACGTGGGCCGGACCGGCCACCCTCGTCTACGGCATCGCCCTGCTGGCCGCCGCGACGCTCGGCGCCGACGGAGCACGCGCGCGCGTGGCCGAGCAGAGCTTCGGCTGGCGTCAGCCCGTCGCCGCCCTGATCGCCTTCGCCTCCGCCGCGGGCCCGCTGCTCGTCGCCGCCGGCTGGATGATCGGCGGTGCCGACGGCCCGCTGGAGCGCCGCGACCCGGTGCAGGTCCCCGCGTTCGTCGCCGAGGACGCCACCACCCGCGACCAGGCCCGAACCCTGGTCTTGGACAGCGACTCCACCGCACTCGTGCGCTACAGCCTGGTCCGCGGCTCCGGTGCCCGCATGGGAGACGCCGAACTCGCCGCCACCGACGGGGAGAACGCCAGGCTCGACAAGGTCGTCGCCAACCTGGTCGCCGGCTCCGGCGCCGACCAGGCGGGCCAGCTCGGCGGCTTCGCCGTGCGCTACGTCCTCGTCCACAAGGGCGCACCCCGCGAGATCGCCCGCGTCCTGGACGCCACGCCCGGCCTGAGCCGGCTCAGCCAGCAGGACGGCAGCGCCCTGTGGCGCGTCGACCAGCAGGTCTCCCGCGCCACCATCGTGCCCGCGGGCGGCACCGGCACCGCCCGGTCCGTCGCCTCCGGGCCCGTGGAGATCCACACCACCGTCCCCTCCGGATCCGACGGCCGTGTCCTGCGCCTGGCCGACGCCGCCTCCGACGGCTGGACGGCCACCCTGGACGGCGAGCCGCTCACCCGCACCACGGTCGACGGCTGGGCGCAGGGCTTCCGACTGCCCGCCACCGGCGGCCGGCTGGATGTCGTGCACGACGACCCGATCACCCACACCGCCTGGCTCTGGGCCCAGGGCGCGCTCGCCCTCGTCCTGGTCGTCCTCGCCCTGCCCGGCCGCCGCCGCGACATCGACGACGACCTGCCCGAGGAGCAGCCGCTGCCGGCCCAGGCCACCGCCGGAGAGGGCCGCCGTGCCCGCCGGCTGCGCGCCCAGGCGGAGGAGGCCGCCGTACCGGAGCAGCCCGCGCCCGACGACGTACCGTCACCTCCGCAGGAGGCCCCGGCGGCCGTCCCCCAGCAGCCGGCGTACGGCGAGTGGGACTACGCGGGAAGCGACTACACCGGTTACGGCACCGGCCAGTACCAGGACGCCGGGCAGTACCCCGCCGAGGCCTACGACCAGCAGGCGTACCAGCCCGGCCCCTACCCGGACGGCCAGTACGACCCCTACGCCTACGGCGGCACGGCCGACCAGCAGGCGTACGACCAGCAGGCGTACCAGCAGGGTTACGACCCGGCCCAGCAGCAGTACGGCACCGGCAGCGAGCGCCCCGACGGGAGCCAGCAGTGAACCGCACCACCCTGTCCCTGATCGCCTGCACGACCGCGCTGGCCGCCGTCACCGCCTTCGCCGCGCTCGACACCCCGTCCGCATCCGGCGCGGCCCCGGCCAAGGCCGCCGCCGAACTGCCCGTGGAGCGCACCAGCCTGCTGTGCCCCGCGCCGAGCTCCTCCGACATCGCCGACACCTCGTACACGTCGTACACGCCCGTCACGAAGGGCACGGCGAGCGGCGGCAAGGCCCAACTCCAGGCGGCCGCCGAACAGTCGGCGGACGGCACGAGCGGATCCAAGAAGGGCGCGGACGCCGAGAAGAAGCCCGCCAAGCCGCTCCTCACGCCGAAGAACCCCGGCACCCCGGCCACCGGCGACACCTCCGGCGCCGACACCCCCGCACAGGTCGGCACCGCCGACGGCAAGTACGCGCCCGGCTGGACCGTGCAGGAGACCACCGAGGTCGTGGCGGGCACGGGCCGCGGACTGCAGGGCGTCAACTGCACCGCCCCGGACACCGAGTTCTGGTTCCCGGGCGCCAGCACGGCCGCCGACCGCACCGACTACGTGCACCTCACCAACCCCGAGGACTCGGCCGCCGTCGTCGACATCGAGCTGTACGGCAAGGACGGCGCGATCAAGTCCTCGGTCACGGACGGCTTCACGATCCCGCCGCACGGGAGCGAGCCGATCCTGCTCTCCACGCTCACCGACGAACGGCAGACCGATCTGACCGTGCACGTCAGTGTGCGCAGCGGCCGGGTGGGCGCGGCGGTACAGGCCCTGGACGACAAGGTGGGTGGCGACTGGCTGGCCGCGGCGGACGATCCGTCCGGCAGCCTGGTCCTGCCCGGCATCCCCAAGGACGCCACCGACGTCCGGCTGATCGCCTTCACCCCCGGCGACACCGACGCTGACCTCAAGGTCCGCCTGGCCTCGCCCGACGGCCTGATCACCCCGGCCGGGAACGAGACGCTGCACGTCAAGGCCGGTATGACGACCGCCGCCGACCTCGGCGACGTCACCCGTGGCGAGGCGGGCTCCCTGGTGCTCACGCCCACCGACCAGTCCGTACCCGTGGTGGCGGCCCTGCGGGTGGTCCGGGGCAAGGGAGCCAAGCAGGAGACGGCCTTCATCCCCGCCACGGCTCCCGTAGGCAAGCGGGCGACCTCGGCCGACAACCGCGGCAAGACCTCGACCCTCTCCCTGACCGCGCCCACGGCCACCACCACGGTCAAGGTCACCGCCTCGGCGGGCAGTGAGGGCGGCACCCCGGTCACGAAGACCTTCACGATCAAGTCCGGCACCACGCAGGACATCCCGGCCCTCGTCCCGTCCGGCCTGAAGGGCACCTACGCCCTGACGGTGGAACCCGTCTCCGGAGGCCCCCTCTACGCCGCCCGCACCCTCGCGTCGACAGCGGCCGGCGTCCCCGCCTTCACCATCCAGACCCTCCCCACCGACCGAGGCCTGGTCTCGGTTCCCCGAACAGAAGAGGACCTGTCCCTCCTGCAGAAGTAACCCGCTGCTCGCCTCCCGGCCCGCCATAGCTGCGGGCATGCGTGCCTCGGGAGGCACCCCGCAAGCGCGGGCAAGCGAAACACCGCGACGCTCACCGAGGCACGGGGCATCCAGGCGCCCCGGGCCCAGTCCATCCAGCTCGGGGCGCCCCGCCTAATCCTCGCCGTACCGAGGATCAACAGTCTCCGGAGTCAACCCCAGCAACTCCGCCACCTGCTCCACCACGACCTCATGCACCAGCGCGGCCCGCTCGTCCCGCCCCTTGGTGCGGATCTCCACCGGCCGCCGGTACACCACGACCCGAGCCCGCCGCCCCTCCCGCGCGGGAATGATCCCGCCCAACGGCACGGCCTCGTCGTCCCAGGCGTCCGTGCCCCGCCTCTCCAGCCGAGGCACCTCGAGCACCAGGAAGTCCATGTCGGCCAACTGCGGCCACCGCCGCTCGAGACGTTCCACGGAGTCCTGCACCAGATCCGCGAACACCTCGGCCCTGCTGGCCGCCAGCGGCACCTGCGGCGGCGCGATCGGCCCACGCATGCCCCGTCCGTGACGATCGCGGCGACGGGGCCCGGGGCCGGTGGCGCGGGGCGGTACACGGTTGTCCATCACCGCAGAAGCCTAGTCCCCGCGCGCTCCGCCCGCCCGGCCCCACGCGGCAACCGGCCGCCGGCCCTCCGTGTCCCCGGGCACGGCACAACACGTGTCACAGGGCGTGTCAGAAGTTGACCATTCCAGCCAAGGTCTGGCTCGTTTCCGTAACCATCCAAGACCGGTCAACTCAAGGCAATTGACGGAGTTTGTGCCGCCTCGTGACCGAGGGCCTTCCCGCCCGGGACCCCGCACGTCCCCGTCCCCGCAGGTCAGCAAGGCCCGTTGAGAGGTGCCTGTGGGGCGGCTCACAGTCCGACACGGTGGCGTGACCTGGAGGAGAGTCGTCGCGGCCCGCTCAAGAGTGCGGTACCGTCCATCGTCGTGAGCCCTGTACGTCGCTGTTCGCGCACCGCCTGCGGCCGACCCGCCGTCGCGACGCTGACGTACGTCTACGCCGACTCGACCGCGGTCCTCGGCCCGCTCGCCACCTACGCCGAACCCCACTGCTACGACCTGTGCGCCGAGCACTCCGAGCGCCTCACCGCGCCCCGCGGCTGGGAGGTCGTCCGTCTCCTCGACGGCTCCGCGCCCGCGCGGCCCAGTGGGGACGACCTCGAAGCCCTCGCCAACGCCGTGCGCGAGGCGGCCCGCCCCCAGCAGCGGGCGGCCGAGGCGGGCGGCGGCGGGGCCCGTACCCCGGACCCCATGGAAGTCGCCCGCCGCGGGCATCTGCGCATCCTGCGCTCACCGGACAACTGAGTCCGCATCCGCGGAGAACCGATCCCGCACCCACCCGGACGGCCCGCGAGTCCATTTGCTCGTCCCTCGCCGTCCACTTGTCCGTCCGCTTGTCCGTCCGCTGGGTGTCCGCACACCTGCCTCTCACCCCCGACGGGTAGTTTGTGGGCACCCATAGGACTTCAGGAGGGTTGGCCGTGGCTGCTGATCTGTCGCAGATCGTGAAGGCGTACGACGTACGCGGAGTGGTCCCGGACCAGTGGGACGAGCCGCTGGCCGCCCTCTTCGGCGCCGCCTTCGCCGAGGTGACGGAAGCGACGGCCATCGTCGTCGGTCACGACATGCGCCCCTCGTCCCCCGGCCTGTCCCGCGCCTTCGCGCGCGGCGCCGCCGAACGCGGGGTGGACGTCACCGAGATCGGCCTGTGCTCGACGGACCAGCTGTACTACGCCTCGGGCGCGCTGAACCTCCCGGGTGCGATGTTCACGGCCTCCCACAACCCGGCGCAGTACAACGGCATCAAGATGTGCCGCGCGGGCGCCGCACCGGTCGGTCAGGACACGGGCCTGACGCAGATCCGCGAACTCGTCGAGCGATGGCTGGAGTCGGGCGCTCCGGAGCCGGCCGCCGAGCCGGGAACCCTCACCACGCGCGAGACGTTGGAGGATTACGCGGCCCACCTCCGCTCCCTCGTCGACCTCAGCGCCGTCCGCCCCCTGAAGGTCGTCGTCGACGCCGGCAACGGCATGGGCGGCCACACGGTCCCCACGGTCTTCGCCGGCCTGCCCCTGACCCTCGTGCCGATGTACTTCGAACTGGACGGCACCTTCCCGAACCACGAGGCCAACCCCCTCGACCCGGCCAACATCGTGGACCTGCAGAAGCGGGTCCCGGCGGAGGGCGCCGACCTGGGCATCGCCTTCGACGGCGACGCCGACCGCTGCTTCGTCGTGGACGAGAACGGCGACCCCGTCTCCCCGTCCGCGATCACCGCGCTGGTCGCGGCGCGCGAACTGGCCCGCACCGGCGGCAAGGGCACCGTCATCCACAACCTGATCACGTCCCGCACCGTCTCCGAGGTGGTGAAGGAGAACGGCGGCACCCCGGTCCGCACCCGCGTCGGGCACTCCTTCATCAAGGCCGAGATGGCCCGCTCCGGCGCTATCTTCGGCGGCGAGCACTCCGCCCACTACTACTTCAAGGACTTCTGGAACGCCGACACGGGCATGCTGGCCGCTCTCCACGTCCTCGCGGCCCTCGGGGGGCAGGACGGCCCCCTGTCCGCCCTGACCGCCCAGTACGACCGCTACGCGGGCTCCGGCGAGATCAACTCCACCGTCGCCGACCAGGCCGCCCGTCTCGCCGCGATCCGCGCCGCCTACGAGGGCCGCCCGGGCATCACCCTCGACGACCTCGACGGCCTCACGGTCTCCGCCGCCGACTGGTGGTTCAACGTCCGCCCGTCCAACACCGAGCCGCTGCTGCGCCTGAACGCGGAGGCCGAGGACGAGGCGACGATGACCAGGATCCGCGACGAGGCCCTGGCGATCATCAGGGCCTGAGCCACCCGCCCGCCCCGCACCGGGGCGGGCAAACCGGGGCCCAGCGGGCAGCGCGCCTCCGGCCGCACCCGCAGGCCCGGCCCGACCCCGCCACCAGCGGTACGCTGACCAGCACATCGGCAATAGAACTTCCGCCCCGAAGGGACACCCTCATGCCGCTCGAAGCCGGCCTTCTGGAGATCCTCGCCTGCCCCGCCTGTCACGCCCCCCTCAAGGAGCAGGACACCGAGCTGATCTGCACCGGTCAGGACTGCGGCCTGGCATACCCGGTCCGCGACGGCATCCCGGTCCTGCTCGTCGACGAGGCCCGCCGCCCCGCGTAACCCGAGGCGCTCCCCGTCCCGCGTGCACCGCGGCGTCACCGCCGCGCACCGACGAGGCGCCCACCCCCGCGTTCGAACCCCGCACAGGACCCCGGCGATCGGAGACTGTTGCCCATGCTCGACGAATCGCTGCTCGACAGCCCGGACGGCCTCGCCGACGCCGACACCCGCGGCCTCCTCCGCGGCGCGGCGGAGGCCGGCGCCCGCGTACGCACCGCCGTCCGGCACGCCACCGAGGCCGGTGTGGCCGAGCTCAAGCCCGACGGCCGCCCCCGCGCCGTACTGATCGCGGGCCCCGGAGCCGCCGCCACCCACACCGCCGACCTGCTCGGCACCCTGGCCGGCCCCGGCAGCCCCGTCATCCGGCTGGCCCCCACCGGCGTCGCCCCCGCCGCCGGCGCCCTGCGCTGGGAGATCCCGGGCTGGGTCGGCTCCGTCGACCTGCTGCTCATCGCCACCCCGGACGGCACCGAACCCAGCCTCTCCCTGCTCGCCGAGCAGGCCTACCGCCGAGGCTGCTCGGTGGTCGCCGTCGCCCCGGCCCACACCCCGCTCGCCGAGGCGATCGCCGCGGCACACGGAATGTTCGTACCGATGGCGACGGCGCCCTACGACCAGGAAGAACCCCTCGCCGCGTCCTCCCCGGGCGTCTTCTGGGCCATGTTCACCCCGCTGCTCGCGCTGCTGGACCGCATCGGTCTGCTGAGCGCGGCGCCGGACGCCCTGGAGAAGGTCGCCGACCGCCTGGACCACATCGCCGAGCGCTGCGGCCCGGCCATCGCGGCCTACAGCAACCCGGCCAAGACCCTCGCCGCCGAACTCGCCGACGCGCTGCCCGTCGTGTGGACGGAGGGCCCCGCGACCGGCCCCGCCGGCCGCCGGTTCGCCGCCGCTCTCGCCGAACTCGCCGGCCGCCCCGCCCTCGTCGCCGAACTCCCCGAGGCGCTCGCCGCGCACAGCGCCCTGCTGGCCGGCCCGCTCGCGGCCAGCGCCGACCCGGACGACTTCTTCCGCGACCGTGTGGAGGAGCCGCCCGCGATGCACGCGCGCGTGGTGCTGCTCCGCGACCGCCCGATCGGCGGCCTCACCGCCGCCCCCGCCGCCCGCGACCTGGCGCTCAGCCACGACACGCCGATCAGCGAACTCGAACCGGACGAGGGCGACGAACTGGAGGCCCTCGCGGAACTGATCGCCGTCACGGATTTCGCCGCCGTTTACCTGGCGCTCGCTTCCGGGGCCTGATCTTGCTCAGGGCGTCGCACCCGGGCCCGCCCGGGCCGACCGGCCCGCGCCCCACCACCGGAACACCGACCGGCACCGGCACACCACCCGGCGCCGGCGCCGGCCGAGCAGCGTACGTACGGAGACAGAGAA
This sequence comes from Streptomyces sp. NPDC047869, assembly GCF_040704065.1. Lineage (NCBI taxonomy): Bacteria > Bacillati > Actinomycetota > Actinomycetes > Kitasatosporales > Streptomycetaceae > Streptomyces > Streptomyces sp. NPDC047869. The sequence continues at coordinate 7,414 of NZ_JBEYRK010000006.1, read as the reverse complement.
ACCACATGGACCGCCTCGACAACACCGTCCGCCCCTACGCCTGGGGTTCCACCACCGCCATCCCGCACCTCCTGGGCGTCGAGCCGAGCGGCGAACCGCAGGCGGAGATGTGGATGGGCGCCCATCCGGGCGCTCCCTCACGCACCGCGCGCGGGACGCTCGTCGAGGTGATCGACGCCGGACCCGAGCGCGAACTGGGCGCCGCGGCGGTCGCGAAGTTCGGCCCACGGCTGCCGTTCCTGCTCAAGATCCTCGCCGCCGGCGCGCCCCTCTCCCTCCAGGTGCACCCCGACCTGGAGCAGGCCAGGGAGGGCTTCGCCGACGAGGAGCGGCGCGGCGTCCCCCTCGACGCCCCGCACCGCAACTACAAGGACGCCAACCACAAGCCCGAACTGCTCTGCGCGCTCACCGAGTTCGACGGCCTGTGCGGGTTCCGTGACCCGGCCGAGGCGGCCGGCCTGCTCGAAGGGCTCGGCGTCGACTCCCTGAAGCCGTACGTCGACCTGCTGCGCGCGCACCCCGAGGACGCGGCCCTGCGGGAGGTCCTCACCGCCGTCCTCAGCGCCGACCCGCGGGAAATGGCGCACACGGTCGCCGAGGCCACCGCCGCCTGCACCCGCCTCGGCGGCGACTACGCCCCCTACGCCGGCCTCGCCCACCACTACCCGGGCGACCCCGGCGTCATCGCGGCCATGCTCCTCAACCACGTCCGCCTGCAGCCCGGCGAGGCGCTGTTCCTCGGCGCCGGCATCCCGCACGCCTATCTCGACGGCCTCGGTGTCGAGATCATGGCCAACTCCGACAACGTCCTGCGCTGCGGCCTGACCCCCAAGCACGTCGACGTCCCCGAACTGCTGCGCGTCGTCCGCTTCGAGGCGGGCGACCCGGGCGTGCTGCGCCCCGAGGCCTCCCCGGACGGCGAGGAGGTCTACGAGACCCCGATCGACGAGTTCCGGCTCTCCCGGTACGCCCTGTCCGAGGGCGGCACCGCCCACGACCTCACCGTCGACACCCCGCAGATCCTGCTCTGCACCGCCGGGTCCGTCCAGGCCGGTGAGCACGAGTTGGCCCCCGGCCAGTCGGTCTTCGTCCCGGCGGGGGAGAAGGCCGAGGTGTCCGGAGCGGGCACGGTCTTCCGTGCCACTGTGATCGTATGACCGGGACTGTGGACACCTGAAGCGCCGCCACCCGGACGGGCTGCAAGAATGGCCCCCCGGCAAAGTACGGGCAAAGTCGGGTACACGCCTGGACGGCGTAGACGGACGAAGGCGAAGGGACAACGCGGACACATGAGCGCGTCAGGCGGTACCAGGGCGATCGTGGCGGCACTCGGCGCCAATCTCGCGATCGCGGCATCGAAGTTCGTGGCGTTCGCGTTCAGCGGCTCGTCCTCGATGCTCGCCGAGGGTGTCCACTCGGTCGCCGACTCCGGCAACCAGTTCCTGCTGCTGATCGGCGGCAAGAAGGCACAGCGCGAGGCGACCCCCCAGCACCCCTTCGGCTACGGCCGCGAGCGCTACATCTACGCGTTCCTCGTCTCGATCGTCCTGTTCTCCATCGGCGGCATGTTCGCCATCTACGAGGGCTACGAGAAGATCACCCACCCGCACCAGGTCGAGCACTGGTACTGGCCGGTGGGGGTCCTGCTCTTCGCGATCATCGCCGAGGGCTTCTCCTTCCGCACGGCCATAAAGGAGTCCAACGAGCTGCGCGGCAAGCTGTCCTGGTCGCAGTTCATCCGCCGTGCCAAGGCCCCCGAACTGCCCGTCGTCCTCCTCGAGGACTTCGGCGCGCTCATCGGTCTGGTCCTCGCCCTCGGCGGCGTCGGCCTGGCCCTGCTCACCGGCGACGGCGTCTGGGACGGCATCGGCACCGTCTGCATCGGTGTCCTGCTGGTCTCCATCGCCCTCGTGCTCGCCGCCGAGACCAAGTCGCTGCTGCTCGGCGAGGCCGCCGGCATCGAAGAGGTCAAGAAGGTCGAGGCCGCGATCGTCGACGGCGACACCGTCACCGGCGTCATCCACATGCGCACGCTCCACCTCGGCCCCGAGGAACTGCTGATCGCCGCCAAGATCGCCGTCCGGCACGACGACACGGCCACCGAGGTGGCCAACGCCATCAACGCGGCCGAGGCCCGCATCCGGGCCGCCGTGCCCATCGCCCGCGTGATCTACCTGGAACCCGACATCTACAGCGAGGCCGAGGCCGCCAAGGGCCCCGACCCCGAGGCGACCCCGGGCGGCCCCACCCCGCACGCCGCCGGCCACTGATTCCCGACACGGCGACCGGGGCCGCCCCACAAGGCGACCGGGGCCGCCCCACAAGGGGAATGCCCCCGTTCACTCCCCGGACGGCGGGAACTCTTCGAAGACGGACTGGGGGCCTCCCTGTCTCCCGGTGTAGCTTGGGACGGAGCCAGACGTCGCTGCTGATGGCGGTCGGGCGGTCCCGCAGCGGACCGGCCGAGGGAGAGAGGGCCTCCGACGGACTGCGCTGCGCGTACGTGGGCATGCCTGTGTCCTCTTCTCGGGCACCCGTGCGTCCGCCGCCGCGCAGACCAGCCGTACCCACCTCGACCCAACCCCGAGGAGCAGCTCGCAATGACGACTGTCGACAACCGACAGGACTTCAAGGTCGCCGACCTCTCCCTGGCCGAGTTCGGCCGCAAGGAGATCACCCTCGCCGAGCACGAGATGCCGGGCCTGATGGCGCTCCGCAAGGAATACGCCGAGGCCCAGCCTCTCGCCGGCGCCCGCGTCACCGGCTCCCTGCACATGACCGTGCAGACCGCCGTCCTCATCGAGACCCTGGTCGCCCTCGGCGCCCGGGTCCGCTGGGCCTCCTGCAACATCTTCTCCACCCAGGACCACGCGGCCGCCGCCATCGCCGTCGGCCCGAACGGCACGCCCGACAATCCGCAGGGCGTCCCGGTCTTCGCCTGGAAGGGCGAGACCCTGGAGGAGTACTGGTGGTGCACCGAGCAGGCGCTGACCTGGCCTGACAGCGCCACCGGCGGCCCGAACATGATCCTCGACGACGGCGGCGACGCCACCCTCCTCGTCCACAAGGGCGTCGAGTACGAGAAGGACGGCAAGGTCCCCGCCCTGGAGACCGCCGAGTCCGACGAGCACCGCGTGATCCTCCAGCTGCTGCACCGCACCCTGGGCGAGAACCCCCAGAAGTGGACCCAGCTCGCCTCGGAGATCCGCGGCGTCACCGAGGAGACCACCACCGGCGTGCACCGCCTGTACGAGATGCAGCGCGACGGCGTCCTCCTCTTCCCGGCGATCAACGTCAACGACGCCGTCACCAAGTCGAAGTTCGACAACAAGTACGGCTGCCGCCACTCCCTGGTCGACGGCATCAACCGCGCCACCGACGTCCTCATCGGCGGCAAGACCGCCGTCGTCTGCGGCTACGGCGACGTGGGCAAGGGCTGCGCGGAGTCCCTGCGCGGCCAGGGCGCCCGCGTGATCATCACCGAGATCGACCCGATCTGCGCCCTGCAGGCGGCGATGGACGGCTACCAGGTCACCACGCTGGACGAGGTCGTCGAGACCGCCGACATCTTCATCACCACCACCGGCAACAAGGACATCATCCTCGCGTCGGACATGGCGAAGATGAAGCACCAGGCGATCGTCGGCAACATCGGCCACTTCGACAACGAGATCGACATGGCCGGCCTCGCCCAGATCCCCGGCATCGTCAAGGACGAGGTCAAGCCGCAGGTCCACACCTGGAAGTTCCCCGAGGGCAAGGTCCTCATCGTGCTCTCCGAGGGCCGCCTGCTGAACCTGGGCAACGCCACCGGCCACCCGTCGTTCGTGATGTCCAACTCCTTCGCGGACCAGACCCTGGCCCAGATCGAGCTGTTCACCAAGCCCGACGAGTACCCGACCGGCGTCTACGTGCTGCCCAAGCACCTCGACGAGAAGGTCGCCCGCCTCCACCTGGACGCGCTCGGCGTGAAGCTCACCAAGCTGCGCCCCGAGCAGGCCTCGTACATCGGCGTGGAGGTCGAGGGCCCGTACAAGTCGGACCACTACCGCTACTGAGTCCGCAGCCCCGCCGCCGGGGAGCACACCGGTGCACCGCCGCGCTCCCCGGCAGCAGGTCCGCAGATCCACAGAGGCAGGCCCCCGCACCCCCGTGCCGGGGGCCTGCCCCTTTGGCCCAGGACCGGACCAGCAGCCGTAGGCCGGACCGCCGGCCCGTCAAGACCCAGGACCCCCATGCCACGCGGCCGATATTCGCTCCACGATCCGCACGATCACACCCCCTTCGCGGAAGAGCACTTCCAGTGCGCTCCCGGCCCCTCCGGCTGGCGCTACGTCTCCCAGCTGACCACCCCCGCCGGCGATCACCGCGGCTCGGTCGATCTCGCCCTGGACGACCTCGGCCGCCCCATCCGCCTCGAACTGCACACAGGTGGCTGGCAGGTGCGAGGCGCCGCCCTCGACGGCGTCACCTGGGTCCGCACCGACGCCACCGGAACGCATGCCACCGAAGGCAATGTGCGCGCCCACGCCTTCACCGGCACGTCCCCCGCGTTTCTCGTCGCCACCGCCCGTCTCCTGCGCCTCACCCCCTCCTCAGCGACCCGCGTGCGCCTCGTGGCCTTCACCGACCCGGTCCTCGCCCCCCGCACCGTGGACCAGTCCTGGACCTTGGTGAGAAGCGAAGCACACGCCACTGACAACGGCCCTCTGACCGTGGACGAATACCAGGTCACCGCCCTGGACACAGGCGAACTGCACACCGTGCACATCGCCGGGGACGTGGTCCTGTCCGCGCCCGGGATCGAGCTGGAGGACCTCCAGTCACCGCCGTCCGTATTCGGCTGAGCGGCCGCCGCCGTCTCAGGCCGGCGGCGCGAATCCGGTGGCGGGACGGTCGGCCGTCGGTTCGTCCGGGCGCACCCGGGCGGACGGCGCGGAGGGAGCCACGGGATCCTGCGGCTGACCAGCGGCCGGGGACTGATACGTGTACGGCGCGGGCGGCTGGGGCAACGGCGGAGGGTAGCCACCGGACGCACCGCCCCCGACCGCCGAGGGCCCCACAGGCTGCGCGGGCGCTCCGGGGGCAACGGGAGCGGACGAGCCCGCCGCCGGGACGGACCCGCCCCCGCCGAACGCCCGCCGGGCCTCGCGCGACTGCCTCTCCTGGACCACGGCGGCCAGGAAGGCCGCCGGGTGCTCGCCGTGCGGCACAAATGCCCCCGTGCGAGCCGCGACGTCCGCCGCAAGCCGCTGCGCCATCTCCCAGGAGACCCGCGGATCCAGCTGCTGCATCCGCGTCAGGTACTGCCGGATCGCGAGCCACAGCCCGTCCGGTACGGCCGACAGATCCAGCTCGGCGAACCGCCCCGCGAGCCACGGTGGCGGCGGAGGCACCTGACCGGTCTGCCCGGCCGGAATCCGCTCGCGCACGACCAGGGTGCCCGCGAACACGTCGCCGAGCCGCCGCCCCCGCGCCGACACCAGCGAGGCGATACAGGCCACCACCCCGAACGTCATCAGGATCTCGACCACACCGATGGCGCCCCGCACCAACGCGTGCCGGAACCGGACGGGGCCACCGTCGTCCCGTACCACACGCAGCCCGAACACCAGCTTCCCCAGCGAACGGCCGTGACTGAGCGTCTCCACCGCGATCGGCCCACCGACCAGCACCAGCAGGAAGGTGGCGATCGACAGCGCGACCTGAGCGGCCTCGTCGAGCGACGAGGTCGCAGCCACCAGCGCCAGAGTCACGCCGATGTACACGAGCACGGCCACGACCAGATCGAGCAGCACCGCCAACGCCCTGCTCGGGAGCTTCGCGGGCCGCAATTCGAGCGCCACCGCCTCGCCGGTCACCAGCTCACTCACGCCCGTCGTCCTTCCCCTGGCCTGCCCCGTGAACCGCAAGTCTGCCAAGCTGAGGGCGCATCGCGCCGCAGTACGACAAGCTGACGGCAATAAGAGTGCACGACGAGCAGCGGACGACCAGCCGAGGAGCAGGCAGACCCCATGGACCTGGACGTCTTCGTCTCCGCACACCGCGCCGAATGGGACCGCCTCGACGCCCTGCTCCGCCGGCGGCGCCGCCTCACCGGAACCGAGGCGGACGAGCTCGTCGCCCTCTACCAGCGCACCGCCACCCACCTCTCCCTCATTCAGTCCAGCGCGCCGGACCCTCAGCTGACGGGCCGGCTCAGCCAACTGGTGGCACGCGCGCGCAGCGCCGTGACCGGCACCCGCCGCGCCTCGTGGCGGGACGTTACGCGGTTCCTGGGCCAGGGATTCCCCGCCGCGGTCTATCGCGCGCGTCGCTGGTGGGTGCCCACCGCGCTCGTCTCCACCGCGGTCGCGATCCTTCTGGGGTGGTGGATAGGCACCCACCCGGAGGTGCAGTCCACCATCGCGGCCCCCAGCCAGCTGCGGGAGCTGACCCGCCCCGGCGGCGAGTACGAGACCTACTACTCGAGCCATCCCGCGGCGTCCTTCGCGGCCCAGGTCTGGACGAACAACGCCCAAGCGGCGGCGATGTGCCTGGTCCTGGGCATCTTCCTGGGCCTGCCCGTGCTCTTCATCCTCTTCGAGAACATGCTCAACCTGGGCGTCGGCTTCGGTCTGATGTCGTCCGCCGGCCGTCTCGACACGTTCCTGGGCCTGATCCTCCCGCACGGCCTGCTCGAACTGACCGCGGTCTTCGTCGCCGCCGGCACCGGTCTGCGCCTCGGCTGGACCCTCATCGACCCGGGGCCGCGCAGTCGCCGTGTCGCGCTCGCCGAAGAGGGCCGAGCCGCGGTCGGCATGGCCATCGGCCTCGCCCTCGTCCTCTTCGTCTCCGGCGCCATCGAAGGCTTCGTCACGCCGTCCGGCCTGCCCACCTGGGCTCGTATCGGCATCGGGATCGCGGCCGAGCTGACATTCCTGGCGTACGTCTTCGTCCTGGGCGGCCGCGCCGTGCGGGCCGGTGAGACGGGCGACATCGAGGCGGCCGAACGCAGCGCCACCGTGCCGACGGCCGCCTGATGTGCATCCACGGTCTCTGAGCTGCTAGTGTCTCCTTCGCCCCGCAAGAGCTGTTGACACGGCTGGAGCGGGGAGGTAGATTCAAACAGTTGCCTAGAACTGGACAGGTTCGGGGCCGATCGTTTAGAATCTACTGCTTCCCAAGAGTCGCGGACGCGATCGAGAGAAGCACGCCTCCGAATTATTCAGAAATGAGCAGCCGGTCAGACCGGCCGAGAACTTCTGATAAAGTCGGAACCGCCGGAAAGGGAAACGCGAGAGCGGGAACCTGGAAAGCACCGAGGAAATCGGATCGAAAAAAGATCTGATAGAGTCGGAAACGCAAGACCGAAGGGAAGCGCCCGGAGGAAAGCCCGAGAGGGTGAGTACAAAGGAAGCGACCGTTCCTTGAG